>NZ_JAMOKU010000014.1:0-121866 GCF_023656845.1 Parabacteroides sp. Y3-G-102
ATAAAGTGTGGGGACAGAACATGATTCACGGTCTTTATGACTAATGAAAACTCGGTCTTATTCCACACTTTGATGTTGAATGTTTATGCAAATTTATAACGATAAATTATTATACAATGAATACAATGGGGAACGCATCTAACTATCATTATTGTTGAGGTGACCTACTATAAAAGAAAAGGCCATCCGTCACGGACAGCCAATCTCATTGTTAACCTTAAATCTAATACCATGAAAAACACAGTGCAAATATAGAGACTTTATGTTATGCAGCATAATTTTCGAACAAGAAAAGCTCACCCATTAACTTTATTTAAGGCAGACATGCTATACAACATAGAATTCAGCTCTTTTTATCTCGTTTTTTCTATTAATAGCAAAATACTACCACTATAAATATTTAGTACCTTTGCATTTATAAACATAAATATGGATTAATATAAGAAATCATGCTAATTATAGGTATAGCGGGCGGGACTGGTTCCGGGAAAACTACAGTGGTAAAAAAGATCATAGAAAGTTTACCTCCCGGTGAGGTCGTATTACTCCCTCAAGATTCTTATTACAAAGATAACAGCCATGTGCCGGTAGAGAAACGTCAATATATTAATTTCGACCATCCCGACGCATTTGATTGGCCGCTCCTCTCAGAGCAAGTCACCTTGCTGAAAGAGGGGAAATGCATCGAGCAGCCGACTTATTCTTATCTTACCTGCTGCCGATTGCCCGAGACCATTCATATCGAGCCTCGTGATGTTGTCATCATCGAAGGGATCCTCGCTTTATGCGACCCTCAATTACGAGACTTGATGGACTTGAAAGTATTTGTCGATACAGATTCGGACGAACGTCTTATCCGTGTGATCCAACGGGATATGATCGAGAGAGGACGCACGGCGGAAGCGGTAATGGAACGCTATACCCGGGTACTAAAGCCTATGCACCTGCAATTTATAGAGCCTAGCAAACGATATGCCGACCTAATTATACCCGAAGGAGGAAGCAACCAGATCGCCATCAATATATTGAAAATGTTTATCGAGAACAATCTGGGGCTTCCCCATACAGAAAATCAATAAACCAATCGTTCCGACAGGGATCTCCCCAATATAAATGCGTGTACCCCGCCAATACGTTCTTGTAGCGATATAGCGGGGTATCCGTTTGACCTCCTTTCGCCGTAAAGGCTTTCGCTACCGAAGGCAGCGGGCTTTCCATAGGCACGATCCGGGAATAATGGAACTCATGCCCTCGTAGGACATCATTCTTATAGCATAAAGTCCGATACCCTAAACGTAACTTCATGTTCTCCATCGTGGTGGATTGCGGTAATACACCGGCCATTGGATAGGCATTCCCATCCGTACCGATAATCTCTTTACAGAGATACATCATCCCCCCACATTCCGCCAGCAACTTGCCCCCCATTTCCACAAAGGAATGAATCGATTCACGCATCCCGGAATTCATGCTCAACTCCGATAAATATAACTCGGGATATCCACCCGGCAAATAGACAAAATCGGCCTCCGGTAAACAATCATCCCTCAATGGACTGAAATAGGTAATCTTGCCTAGAGTAGATAAGAAATGTATATTTTCCTCATATGAGAAATTAAAAGCGGGATCACGGGCGATGGCTATATTTAAGTTTGCCTTTGAAACAGTCCTCATGACTTCCTTAACCCGAGGAACTGGCTGTCGCTCTGGCAAAGCCGTGATTGCCAACAGGCGGTCTATATCCACATGCTCCTCCACCAAGCAAGCAATCCGGTCCGCAAACTCCTCAAAGCAAAAGTCCTCATCCAACGACAACCCCAAATGCCGGCTCGGGATCTCTACATCCGCACACTTCGGTAGATAGCCTAACGCTTCCACACCCGCATCCTCACACGCTTGTCTCAAGAAAGAATAATGGCTCTCCGACGCCACGAAATTAAATACCGCCCCCACGACATTCAGATCTTTCCGAAAATTCCGGAAGCCATAAAGCAAGGGAGCCACCGAATAAGCCGTACTTTTAGCGTTCACCACCAATACGATCGGTATCCGCAATAAACCGGAGATCTCCGCACTACTCCCTCGCATGGCATCGTAGCCATCGAACAGTCCCATCACCCCTTCGGTCACGGCTACATCCGCATTCGAGGTATACCGGGCATATAAATCCTTGATATGCCCTTCCGACATCATGAAACCATCCAAATTCACGGAAGCGCAACCAGCCGCCATTTTATGATGACGAGTATCTATATAATCCGGCCCACACTTAAAAGGCTGCACCCGTAAAGAACGATTTCTCAAGGCACGAAGCAATCCTAAGGTAAAAGTAGTCTTCCCGCTTCCCGACGAAGCGGCACCTATTAGCAAATGAGATCTCATGTATTCTGTTTCTAATATTGCTCCTTCTCGTTCGGGAAGTCTTGAGATTTCACGTCCTCGATGTACGCTTGTACGGCACGGGTAATCTCCTCCCCTAAATTAGCGTAGCGACGTAAGAAACGAGGAGAAAAGCCTTGATTGATACCGAGCATATCATGCATAACCAACACTTGACCATCTACGCCTCCACCGGCGCCAATGCCGATAACCGGGATCGTAAGCTCCGAAGCGACACGAGCCGCCAACTCCGCCGGGATCTTTTCCAACACCAAGGCGAAACAACCTATCTCCTCTAGCAAATGGGCATCCTCGATCAGTTTCTTAGCCTCGGCCTCTTCACGGGCACGTACCGTATACGTACCGAATTTATTGATCGATTGCGGCGTCAATCCTAAATGTCCCATAATTGGAATACCGGCACACAAGATACGTTCGATAGATTCCCGAACCTCAGCCCCGCCTTCCAACTTGATACAATCGGCATGCGTCTCTTTCATCACCCGGATAGCGGAGGCCAAGGCTTCTTTAGAGTTTCCTTGATACGTACCGAAAGGCAGGTCTACCACCACCAGCGCACGATTCACCGCTTTCATGACCGATTTACCATGGTAAATCATCTGGTCGAGCGTAATCGGCAAAGTGGTCACGTTTCCAGCCATTACGTTAGAAGCGGAGTCTCCCACCAAGATCACATCCATTCCTGCTTGATCGATCAATTTCGCCATCGAATAATCATAGGCGGTAAGCATGGATATTTTCTCGCCACGCTGCTTCATCTCTATCAGGCGATGTGTGGTCACCTTTCTATTATCATCTACTTTTGCGACAGACATATTATATTTTTATTAATTGTTTCGGCCGCAAAGGTAAGTATTATTATTTATTTTCAAGACAAACATTCACGGCACTTAAGCCTCTGTCGCCACGTTCAAGGTCGAACGTCACGATATCGTTCACGGAGATATCATCCACAACATTGTTCACGTGAAAGAAATACTTTTCCGTCCCCGACAAGTCACGGATAAACCCGAACCCTTTTGCCTCATTAAAATAGTCTACCCTGCCCCTTAAGATAACGGGAGCCACATCCTCTTTCTTAGGAGTCGAGATCAAGATATCTTCCTGATTTATCTCTTCTTTTTGACGAAGTTCGGGAGGGACAGAGGTGATCATCCCATTTTCATCCACATAAGCGATCATATCCTCAAAGCTAGTCGCCTTGCCGGACGATTTTCTTTCCTCTTTCCTATTCTGTTTCTCTACTCGGCGGGCTTGTTTCTTTTTCTCGTTTTCACGTTTACCAAATGATGCGTATTTTGCCATACAGTCGATTTTAATTTATACTAGGGCCTCACGTTCCGTGAAGCGTTGTTTATACTAACTTAGCGTGAGAATTGATGATTAAAGGAGAGATCCGCTTAATAATAATATAAAAAGAAGAACTATGTCGATAATGATTCTAGACTCAAACTTTCGCAAAGATAATAAAATAAACGGAGAAAACCTTATAGATCCTCTCATTTAAGAATAAAAAAACTTACTTTTGCATCCTATACCAAAAAGCATTTATGAAACTACTTTTTTTTGATTTAGAGACTACCGGCATAAAATACTGGAGAAATGGCGTCCACCAAATAAGTGGGGAGATCGTAATTGATGGGGTTACGAAGGAATCTTTTAATTTCAATGTCTGCCCACACCCCCAATGTGAGATAGAGGAAGAAGCGCTTCGCATTTGCAACGTGTCCAAGGAACAGATACAAGCTTATCCTCCCATGCGAGAGGTGTACGTTAAATTCGTGAACATGCTGTCCAAATACGTGGACAAATTTGATAAAAAAGACAAGTTCTTCCTCGTTGGATACAACAACGCCTCTTTCGATAATCACTTCTTGAAAGCCTTCTTCGTACAGAACGGAGATAATTATTTCTACTCATGGTTCTGGGTGAACTCGATCGACGTAATGGTATTGTCTACCCAGCATTTGATGCGCAAACGGCATGAGATGACAGATTTCAAGCAGGAAACGGTGGCAAGGGCTTTAGGTATACAAATAGATTCCGCTAAATTGCATGACGCATCCTATGATATTCAATTAACCAAAGAAATTTATAATAGGATATCCTCCCTCTCATTTATGGGTTGATTGATTCTTTTTATAAATTATCGTTTTTGACTATAGGTTGATTTAATTATCTTTACGGCGTAGAATCAATTTTTAAGATGTCTGTGAAACATAGTATCCGTATTTTCTTCTTTATTATCGCTCTCGTATATACAGGTTCCTTGACTGCCCAAGAAAAGGCGTATCCGAAAAACGGAGAGGGCATCACTCTTTTTCTCAAACGCTTCAACCGTACCGGCGGGACGTATCAGAAAGAGTTTATCGAGCTTAATAAAGGGAAGTTGGGTAAAAATAACACTCTGCGCATGGGCGTAAAATATACCTTGCCTCCGCTCGCCTCCGCCCCTCAGAAGAAGAATTATCAGCCCCTATTCGGCAAGTCGCTAGCCAGTTACAAAGTAACCTCTTCCGATTTAAAGGGAGCTTGCTTTTATCTGGTCAGCGGTCATGGCGGTCCGGACCCCGGGGCGATCGGTAAAATGGGCTCCCATGAATTGCATGAGGATGAATACGCTTACGACATCATGCTACGTCTGGCACGCAATCTTTTAACGCGAGGCGCAAAGGTACATATTATCATCCAAGACGCAAAGGACGGAATACGTGACCAGCAATTCCTCAATAACAGCAAACGGGAAACTTGTATGGGTAGTCCGATCCCCCTCAGCCAAGTAAGCCGTCTGGATCAGCGTTGCGCCAAGATAAACAGCTTGAGCCGGAAAGATAAAGAAACTTATAAGAGAGCGATATTCATCCATGTGGACAGCCGGAGCCGACATCAAAGGACCGATGTCTTTTTCTATCATAAGCCCAAGGATCAAGCGAGCAAGCGCTTGGCTAAAACGATGAAATCCACTTTCTCGCACAAATACAACCGCCACCAGCCGGGCCGGGGATTCTCGGGCACGGTAGACGATCGTAACTTATATGTATTACGTCACACGACCCCGACCTCCGTATTCGTCGAATTGGGCAACATACAAAACCAATACGACCAACAACGGATCATCCTCAGCAACAATCGGCAAGCCTTGGCCAACTGGCTTTGCGAGGGTTTTGTCACGGATTATAATTATTATAGGAAGTAGCATCCCTAATGATCTATTATACTAACACATATCCTGCGGCAGAAATGTCATATGAGCGATCTTAACAGCAATGTAACATATATTTCATTTCTCCGAAATAAGAATATCCGTTCTTTGCCAAAAATAATTATATTTGTATATGGAGAGCCGTAAGGCACTCTTTTAAAAACAGAACAGCTTATGGCAACAACTCGTATTCTTGTAGTGGATGATGAAGAGGATTTGTGTGAGATCCTTAAATTCAACTTAGAAATAGAAGGTTATGAAGTAGATACCGCCTATAGTGCGGAAGAGGCATTGAAAAAGGATCTGACCGTTTACAATTTATTATTGTTGGATGTCATGATGGGAGAAATCTCCGGTTTCAAGATGGCACGTATCCTGCGACAAGATGAGAAGACGGCCAATACCCCTATCATCTTCCTCACGGCCAAAGATACGGAGAACGATATGCTCACAGGGTTCAATCTCGGGGCGGACGACTATATCTCCAAGCCTTTCTCCATCCGCCAAGTGATAGCGCGTGTTAAGGCCGTACTAAGAAGAACTTCCGAGAAATCAAAAGATAAAGAGATTGAGAAACTCGAGTATGAGACATTAGCTCTTGATACGAAACGCATCAAGGCTACGGTAGACGGGGTGGAAGTTCCATTGACCAAAAAAGAGTTTGAGATACTAAAACTTCTATTGGAAAATAAAGGGAACGTCTTCTCCAGAGAGGAAATACTGTCTCGCATCTGGAAAGACGAGGTATATGTTCTAGACCGTACCATCGATGTCAACATCACCCGGTTACGTAAGAAAATAGGTCCTTATGGAAAGAACATCGTAACTCGCTTAGGTTTCGGTTATTGTTTTGAATGCTAATATTGTCGTGAATCATGGTAAAGATAGATGGTGAGAAAAGGCACCGGATACCGTTTAGCCAACGGCTTTTCTGGTCGGTCTTTTTTATGTTCTTGGGCTTTACGGTCTGTTTCCTGCTATTCCAATATCAGCGGGAAAGGGAGTTCGCGCAAGAAAAGTTGAACAATGTGTTGAGTAACTATAATTACCAATTATTCCGCAAATGCCAACAAAGTACGGACATCAACAAGACCGTAATAAGTTTCATGGACGACATCCCTCAAAAGGATTTGCGGGTAACCATTATAGATCCATCCGGCGACGTATTGTTTGATAATAGCGGGACGGACGAGTTTAATAACCATAACGACCGGAGCGAGGTACGCAAAGCCCGATTATATAATGAAGGATTCGCTATCCGTTCCTCGGAATCTACGGGAAAAAGGTATTTCTATTCGGCATCAAATATAGGAGGTTATATTTACCGCTCAGCCCTGCCCTATGATCCATATGTAAGAGGGATATTGACGGTAAACAAGGACTTCATTTATTTCATGGCATTGATGACCTTGATTTTCTTCTTTGTCCTTTCCCGTTTTACTTTCAGCATAGGTAAAACGATATCCAAACTAAGGGATTTCGCCTTAAACGTAGAGAAAGATCGAATGCCTGCGGTCGATTATGTTTTCCCGAATGATGAACTAGGTGATATCTCACAGAATATCGTAACCTTATACCATCGGCAGCAGAAAGCGAAAAACGAGTTATCCATGGAACGGGAAAAGCTTATCAAACATTTCCAATATTCCAAGGAAGGCTTCGCCATGTTTACAAGTGAAGGGCGGGAGATTCTTTCTAACATCCTATTCATTCAATTCATAAATGTCATATCCGACACCCAGATCCACCAAGTGGAAGACGTTACTGATATAGCCGAATTAGAACCAATCCGTACCTTCTTGAATAAGAATATCCGGAATCTGAATCGGAAAAAGAAAGTATTAAGAGAGTCCGTGACTATTGACAAGAACGGTAAAATATTCTTGATCGAATGTATTTTATTCCTCGATAATAGTTATGAGATCTCTATTAATGATATATCCCGTCAAGAAGAAGAAAGCCGGATGAAACGACAGCTTACGCAGAACGTCTCTCACGAGCTGAAAACACCGGTCAGCAGCATTCAAGGGTATTTGGAAACAATCCTATCCAACCCAGATTTGAGTCCGGACAAACGTCAATTTTTCTTGGAACGTTGTTATTCCCAAAGTACCCGCCTTACAGGATTATTACGAGATATTTCCGTATTAAACAGACTTGACGAGGCATCCGAGATGTTCGACCTCACGGAAGTAAATATCACGAAGCTTATCGCCGAGATACAAAAAGAATGCTCCCAAGATATGGAAGAAAAACACATCACGTCGGAAATTATCCTCCCGGGAGATCCGACCGTGTTCGGGAATAACTCCCTACTCTATTCCATATTCCGGAATCTATATGACAACGCGATCGCTTATGCGGGAGAAAACATAAGGATTACCGTCAACTGCTATAAAGAAGATCCTAAATATTATTACTTTAGCTTCTCCGATAATGGAGTGGGTATCCCGGAAGAACATATCAATCGCATATTCGAGCGCTTCTACCGGGTAGACAAGGGACGCAGTCGTAAGATCGGAGGAACCGGATTAGGATTATCCATCGTTAAAAACGGGGTTAATTTCCATAAAGGACAAATATCGGCGAAGAGCAGTCCGGGAAAAGGGGTTACTTTTTTCTTCACTTTGAAAAAGAAACTATAAGGCAGACCTCTAAAATTCCATAACATACGCTTGATATTTAATATTAAAATGTATTTTTGTATTGAACATCATACAATATCATGAGAAATACCTATTTAGTATTATTTATCTATTTAATGATCCCAATGTTTTCTTTAGGGGAAAACACCTATACTACCCAACAAAGGGAAGACAGCCTTTTATCCCTATTAAAGTCCTCGCCAGCCATAAATGAACAGATCGAGTTATATAAGGATTTAGCGACAATGTACAGGCAAATGCCCAAGGAGATTGTTTACCTAAACAAAATGGCAGATGTGGCAAGCTCCACTTCGAAAGGTCATGCTTCCTTATATTACGCATGGGCCAACTTATCCCGCCATTATTACAATATACAAAACAGGGATAGCCTGATTTACTGGTCGCATAAGATAGATTCATTGGCCGCGGCCAAGAATGAGGTTCCGGACGCATTATTCGATGCGCGAGGATTCATTTGCCAAATGGATCTATGGGACGGCAATTATGAGTTAGCGATGAACGGGGCGATCAGCCTATACAACTATGCCCGTGATACAAAGAGTGAATATGGATTGATTTGTTGCAATGAGAACTTAGGTTTAATCTATCAAGAAATACATCGGGATAGTGACGCGATAATAGCTTATCGGGAAGGTCTCGATTTATTACAGAAACGAGGTGACAATCCGAAATTCGAGATGCAATACATGGGAAACCTCATCGAATCTTATCTACGAACCGACCATTTCACCGAGGCCGAGGAATTATTAACCCGTTACGATGAAATGATCCAAGATAGGGAAAGAGAGAATGAAGAACAAGGCACCGCATTCCCCGTGGATCGTTGCCGTGCGCTAATGTATGTTTTTTATGCGGATATGTATGTCCTTCAAGACAAGCCCAAGAAAGCACTGGAGACCTTGTTGAAGGCGACACCGATCGTAGAGAAAACCGGAGATGATTATACGGAATTCTGCTACAACTTCGTTTTCGCCAAGTATTACTATTTAATAGGTAAGTATGGAAAGGCGCTGAATATCATAGACACAAATAAATTAACAGAAGAAGATATACGAACCTCGGAGCTGAAAGTCGAGATACTCGAAGCATTGGGACGTTATAAAGAAGCGCTCGCATTTAGTAGAGAAGTTGTAGAACATACCAAGATGTTGCATGACGAGGCCTTCAACCGGCAGATCAATCAGCTCCGGACATTACATGATCTAAACAATCAAGAGATGCAGGCATACGAGCTACAGCTACGTGAACAACAACTGCATACCCAAAGGTTGTTAATGATTATTCTACTCGTAGTATCGATCGTTCTTTTAGTGATGCTATACATCGTATACAAGTCCTATCGCTCCGCACGCCGCTACCAACGAGAACTTATGAAAGACAAGGAAGCCTTAGTAGAGTCCGAGCGTCAACTTCGTACAGCTAAAGAGATAGCGGAACACGCCAACCAGATGAAAAGCACGTTTATCGCCAATATCAGCCATGAGATCCGTACGCCGCTTAACGCAATTGTCGGCTTTTCGGAATTAATATCCGATGAATCTATTTCCGCTGGCGAAAAGAAAGAGTTTTTCTCCATTATCAACAATAACTCTTATTTATTACTTAATCTGATAAATGACATTCTTGACCTTTCTCGCCTAGAATCCGGGAATATGAAGTTCATTATAGAGAAGACAAACTTATCGGATTGTTGCCGGAACGCTTTGGCAAGTGTAGAGCACCGGGTCTTTCCGGATGTTCAATTGACCTATACACCTTCTGAAGACCCCTTACATATTCAGACAGATTCGATACGTCTCCAACAATTATTGATAAACTTATTGACCAATGCCTGCAAATTCACGAAAGAAGGAGAGATCAACCTATCTTATCAAATAGATGAGGACAAGCAGCGTGTACGTATCACCGTAACCGATACTGGATGTGGAATACCGGAGGATAAGCAGAAAGCCATATTCGAGCGTTTCGAAAAGGTAGATGAATATGCACAGGGTACAGGCTTAGGGTTATCCATCAGCCAAACAATTATCGAGCATTTAGGTGGCTCCATTCAATTAGACCCGACGTATAAGCATGGAGCCCGGTTCATCGTACTCCATCCCTACAACCCTCTTGATAATCCATCATGACGTAAACCACGTCTTAAATTCCGGCACTCTCGCCTTGCTAACCAATATACGCTCCAAGGTCGGTACGATCAAATTGACCGCAAGGCGTCCGTTAAACCAGAGATCGATATCTTGCACCGCCTTTCTGGATATCAAGTACTGACGATTGATCCGGAAGAACAAGGCAGGATCAAGGCTATCGGCGAGCTCATCCAAGGTCTGCGTGAAAAGGTATTCCTTCCCGTCCGTCATCACCGCCTTTACATTTCCGTCCGCTATATAGAAAAATAAGATCATATCCACGGAAATAGGTAGCAGCTTATCCCCTTTCACAGGGATCAAGAAATGCGTTTTATATCCTTCCACCCGCTTCAAGGCTTGCATGACAGCGGAATAATCGATCGCTTCTTTCTCCACAGCCGTCGATTGTAACCGTGACAACTTATCCAAAGCTTTCCGTATATCATCCGCGTCGATCGGTTTCAGCAGATAATCTACGCTATTCACTTTAAACGCTTTCAGCGCATATTCATCATAGGCTGTCGTGAAAATGATCGGGCAAGAGATATCTACATGACCGAAGATCTCGAAAGCCGAACCATCCGCCAAATGGATATCCAGAAAGATAAGTTCCGGCATTGGATGCGATTGAAACCATTCGACACTATCCGTAATACTATCTAGGACATCGATCACCTCGATATCCGGATCAACCTCTCCCAGCAATGCCATCAAATTACGGACAGCCGCTTTCTCGTCTTCTATTATCAAAGCTTTCATACCAAAGGGATTGTTACGCTGAATATACTAGCATCTTCTTTTATGGAAATATCTTTCTTATACAAGAGGTTATAACGTTTACTCAGGTTCACCAAGCCAATACCGGTGCCTCTGCTATGTGTCAATTTCGGTTGGATGAGATTGCTAACCGTCAAGGAATCATGGTCAGAACGAACGGAAATGGTCAATGAATGACGGTTGCTGATCTCGTTATGCTTCACGGCGTTCTCGATCAAAAGCTGCACCGACATAGGAGGCAGTTGCTTAGACTCGTGCTCCTTCCCTAAGTCTATATCGAAGACTAGATTATCCTCATAGCGCATTTTCAAAAGGAAGATATAAGCGTTCACGAAATCCATCTCCTCCCGTAAAGTAACACTACGGCACTCATTCTCTTGCAAGGTATAACGTAAGACACGGGATAACTCCTGCAAATATTCTTGTGCCTTCCCGGGAGTCTCCCGGATCAAGGAACGGAGCGTATTCAAGGAATTAAATAACATATGAGGATTAAGCTGGCTCTTCAAGGCCTCATATTGGTTCAATAGATTCTCCGCCCGCAATTGCTGGTTCTCGATCTGTACTTGCTGGCTTTGACGAATCAGGTAAATCATATAGCAACTACCCGTAACGACGCACGACATGATAAAATCCCTCAACGGATGCAGATAATGATGCACCAAGGCGTCGATCGCCGGGATATCAAACTGATGGTGCAAGAACACGAAACCCTTTCCTAATAAATTATTCACGCACCAAGTCATCACGAACGAGAGCAGGACCTTCCGCCAAGAGATATGCGCTTTCTGCCGATTGAAACCAAAGACATACGTGTTCATCGCAAATAACAGTAAGAGGGACACGAAGGTGAAAAAGACCTCATTCGCTACATCCAATACCGACATATCCGGGAAAAGAGCGTTCTGCCCGGTAACGTCAAACAACGACACCAATTCCGGGAAATGGATCAAGAAGGCCACCATGATCGATATGATGACCAACGAGAACACATATTTATTCTTTATATTCATTTTCTTCATGAAGACAAAGATAGTCATTTCTTCTCTACCCGTGCGGAAACATACATACCGGGACGAAAACGAGGATTTGTCTCTTTTACCCGAGCGTACATTTCCAAGGAACGGCTCGTCTCGTCCACCTCCTGTCCGATCGAGATCAAGACCGCATGGAAGGTCTCCTTCCCCATTCCATTCACCCGGAACTGCACTTGGTTCCCAATGGATAAGTCCGCTAAATCCTTCTCATAAGCGGTCAGGCAAAGAAGAGTCTCGCCTTTATCGATCACATCACAGATCGGTTCGCCCGCGTTCACGTATTTACCGAGATTAATGGACAGCCCGGCGACATAACCGCTCAGTGGCGCTTTTACCTCCAAATAAGGTTGGATACCGTCTTCCAGAAGATCGCCGGCGGAGACACCTAGGATAGCAAGTTGCGCGGCGGCGGCATCTTGACGGCTCTTCATGGAAAGATAATCCGCCTTGCTTTGCTGGAAACGTTTTTGCGAGGCCGCTTCTTGCTCACTCAAACGCTGTTGCCTTTTATACTCAGCCTCTAAGTATTCCGTTTGGGCATGGGCATCCAAATAGGTCTGTTGCAACGTGATAAAATCCGGATTCTCCAAGCTGACGATCACCGAGCCCTTCTTCACATAATCGCCCGGAAGCAGCGTAGTAGCATGAACCGTGCCTCCCATCGTCAACGTAACCGTAGCCTGCCGCTGCGGGGGAACTACCATGATCCCGTTGAAAGAGGAGTGATTCGGAAGGGCCGTTGCCGAGGAAATCCCATCCACCTCTACGCTATCCACGGATGGTTCGGACGGTACGCTTTCCGCTACTTGAGTAATAGCGGGCCGGGCAGTTATGTCTTGCGAATCGCCCTGTCCTTTCTCCGCGTTGTTTGTCATACTGCATGCGGCCAATGCCATAAGAGCCGCAGGAATCCATATCTTTTTCATCTTATACTATTTTTCTGGTTATCTACTATACAACTCCAACTCAAGCGCCGATATATTATAGGCATATACGGCCTCGATATATCCCCGCCGGATCTCCCGGGCGGCGTTCAGGCTTTGAACAAACTGCGTGATATCTGTCTCGCTCTCTTTGAACTGTACCGTCGCGCTCTTCAACAAAGCATCCGCTTCCGGTAAAGCGCCGGTCGTATAATAGCGGATATGCTCTCCTTCCTTACGAAGCGCGACGCTCAACTCCTCCACCTTATTGTTCAATTGACGGATGTTACTCTCCGCTTCCGTGCGGGCGATATAGGAATCGATCTTCGCTTGCCTTACCCGGCTATGCTGCGGGAAGAACAATACCGGGAACGAGATCCCGACCATCCAAGAGTCCAGACCGCTCAACGGGGCTATTTTCTGACGCACATATCCTACCGATAGTTCCGGGAAGAAACGGCTTCGTTCGATACGAAGCATGGCTTTCTTCTCATCGGCCACGCTCCGGAAATAATTCAAATGGATATCGGACGGAGCGATCTCGGCTACGCGAGCGGGGAATAAAACCAATGTCGTATCCATAGGCAGTAATGGGGAATCCGAATAACAAGTCCAAGAGAAACGACGGGTAGCCAATTGCAACTCCTCTTCCGCCTGCGACAAACGGGTTTGCAGATCGGCTACCAAGGTAGATGACATATTCCGCTCCAATAGCGTGATATCCCCTTGCTCATAACGCAACTGACTTGCCTTTCGCAAACGTCCGGCCCACTCGATCTGCTCTTTATACAAGGCACATAGATGAAAGGCATATTGATAATAAGCCCATGCCCGTTTTACCTCGGCCGTAATCTCCTTCTTCACCAAGTCCCGGTAATATTCTCCCGTGGTGACTTGACGGTTCACCAAGGCGTTCTTATAAAATGGGGTCAATAGAGAGCCTAAGGATTGCGTGATCTCCATCTGATTGTCGTTTCGTGTCTCACCGTTGATCTGCCCCCATGAATAATTAAAGGTGGTCGGTGACACCTCCCAGCTCTCTCCCCGTGAAGCACGACTACGTTCAATGGATGCCGTGGCAGTCTTCAGGCGAGGATGATTCTCCAAGGCGATCGTCACGGCTTCTTCCAACGACACCGTCTGTTGGGCATGCGTGGGGAATAAGATACCTAAAAAAAGAAGAAACGGCAATAGGCGCTTCAACCAGCGTTGGCGCTTCCAAGCGGCCGAGCTATTTACCAACCGATAAAATACCGGGATAATAATCAACGTCAAGATCGTGGAGACAATCAAGCCTCCGATCACGACCGTCGCTAACGGACGTTGCACCTCCGCGCCCGCGGACTTCGCTATCGCCATCGGCACGAATCCTAGAGAAGCTACCAAGCCGGTCAAGAATACGGGGCGAAGTAGATGCGGACATCCTTTCGCGAGGATACGATTCGTTGTCATTTGATATTTAGTTTGTTTTCGTAAGTTATTAAAATGATTAATCATTAATATACCATTCAAAACCGCTACGCCAAACAAGGCGATAAAGCCGACCCCCGCCGATATACTGAAAGGCAACCCTCGTAACCAAAGGGCCAGAATACCCCCGATCAAGGATAACGGGACGGTAGAAAATACCACCAGCGAGTAGGTAACACTCTTAAAGGCAAAGAACAATAGCAATAAGATCAATGACAAGGCGACCGGTATCACGATCGTAAGCGTATCGATCGCATTCTGCAAGTTCTCGAACTGGCCGCCATACTCAAAGTAGTATCCCGGTTCCAGCTTGATATGCTTGTCAAGGGTTTCTTGAATAGTACGCACGACTTTCTGGATATCAGCGTCACGGACATTCACCCCGATCACGATACGGCGTTTCGTGGCATCCCGGTTAATCTGTAGAGGCCCGTTGACCAGCTCGATCGTAGCGACCTCGCTAACCGGGATCTGGATTCCCTCGGCAGTCCGTACAAAGAGCTTATCCAAATTCAGATCTGCCACTTTATCGTTATCCAGACGAAGCACCAAGTCGAAACGTCGCTCATTCTCGAAAACGACACCCGCCGCCTCTCCCGCATAAGCCGTACGGATGATCGTGTTCAACTCCTCTATATTCATCCCGTAACGGGCGATCTTGGCACGGTCGTAGTGTACGACCAATTGCGGCAGCCCCATCGCCTGCTCCACGATCACATCGGCGGCTCCCGGTACTTGCTCCACGAAAAGAGAGGCTTCCTTCGCCTTCTTATAAAGCTCCGCCATATCCTCTCCATATAGCTTGATCGCGATATCCGCCTTGGCCCCCGTCATCAATTCATTGAAGCGAAGCTGGATCGGCTGGCTGAAATTAAACTCCGCCCCCGTAATCGGTTCCAAGGAGGCCTTCATCTTCTCCACCATCTCCGCACGGCTGGAGGCCGAGGTCCATTCCTTGAAAGGTTTCATCACGATCATGATATCCGCGTCTTCCACCGCCATCGGGTCGGTCGGAACCTCGGCCGTTCCGATCTTGGCTACCACATGCTTGATCTCCGGGAAATTCTTCATCAAGGTCTCTTCCGCTTGCTTCGATAGCTCGATACTATGCGTCAGGGAACTACCGGCGGGAAGCGTCATCTGCATGGCGAAATCCCCCTCATCCAGCGTAGGGATAAACTCCGCCCCTAACCTCGTGAATAAGAAAAGGGACACAGCCAGAGCCGCGAAAGAACAAGCGATCGTTCCCCAGATATGACGCAAGCAGAAATGAAGCGTACGCCTGTAAACCCCGTTTAATTTCCCGAAGAAACGATCGGCGAATGTAGGCTTCGAAGAGATCGTACGCTTTAGGAACAGGGAGGCCATTATCGGCACGTAGGTGAGCGAAAGGATCAAAGCTCCGATAATACAAAATACCAAGGTCTTCGCCATGGGGGTAAAATACTTGCCCTCTATCCCGGTCAGCGTAAGTAGCGGGAAGAAGACGATCAAAATGATCAATACGGCAAAGGTAGCGCTCCGGGCGACATGACCGGCTCCGGCCTCGACCTCCCGGTCCATCTCCTCGGCAGAGAGCGTACGCCCCATCAACCGCCTCGAATAGATATGCGCCAATATCCCCTCCAATATAACGATCGATCCATCGACCACGATACCGAAATCGATGGCCCCCAAACTCATCAGGTTGGCGGAGACCCCGAAAACACGCATCAAGATAAAAGCGAAAAGCATCGCCAACGGGATCACGGAAGCCACGATCAAACCGGCCCGCACATTCCCCAAGAAGATGATCAATACGATAAAGACGATCAACGCTCCCTCTATCAAGTTACGGATCACGGTGGATATATTTCGGTCTACCAATTCGGAACGATTCAAATAAGGTTCTACACGAACACCTTCCGGCAACATTTTCTGTACCCTTTCGACCCGTGCCTCCAGTTCCTTGGTCACGACATTGGCGTTCGCACCCTTCAACATCATGGCGATACCGCCCACGCACTCTCCCTCGCCATCCTTTGTCATGGCGCCAAAACGCTTGGCGGAACCAAAGCGAACCGAACCGACATCGCTTATATGAATCGGTATCCCTCCACGGTTCGTGATCACAATGCGCTCGATGTCCTTTATCTTGCCGATCATTCCCTCGCTACGGATGTAGTAAGCCTTATTGATTTTCTCGATATAACTGCCCCCTGTATTCTGGTTATTCCGGTTGAGTGCCTCGAACACCTCGCCGATCGTAATATTCAAGGAATAAAGGGCATCCGGATCTACCGCTACCTCATACTGTTTCAGATAGCCGCCAAAGCTATTGATCTCCACGATACCCGGTATACCGCTCAGTTGCCGTTTCACGATCCAGTCCTGAATGGTACGGAGTTCCATGGCGTCGTATTTCTCCTCATAACCGAGCTCCACTCTCAATACATATTGATAAATCTCGCCCAAGCCGGTCGTGATAGGCATCAGCTCCGGCGTACCCAGTTCCGTGGGGATTTCTCCCGCCACGGTTTGTATCTGCTCGTTTATAAGTTGGCGGGCATCCAAGGTAGGCACGCTTTCCTTAAACACGACCGTTACCAATGACAGGCCAAAGCGGGAAACGGAGCGGATCTCTTCCACGTTCATGATATTACTCATCGCTATCTCGATAGGCATGGTGATCAATTGCTCTACCTCTTGCGGGGCCAAGGTTGGCGATACCGTCACGATTTGCACTTGATTGTTCGTTATATCCGGTACGGCATCTATCGGTAAAGTCATCATGGCATAGATTCCCCCCAGAAGCAGAAACAAGGTTGTCAACCCAACGAATAGTTTCTTCTGAATAGAAAAATGGACAATCGCTTTAAACATCACTTCATTTATTTAATATAATGGTTACAAAAATAAAAGGTAAGCGTTTGCCTGCCCGACATAAAATAATGAAGTGACCGAAATCAAGGTTGAAGTATCGGTATGAGGAGTTGGAGCATATCTATAGAAAAAGGCTTCACATGCCCTCTATGACACATGAAGCCCCTTTTGTTATCCTATATAAATAATAAGAATCGTTGCCGTTAAAAGCGGATCAGCACTTAATGCTCAACTGTCGCAACACCTCACGGATCTTCTCATACGTGACGATACGTGTAGGAACCAAAGGCAAACGAAGCTTATTCTCGATAAAGCCCATCATATTCAGCATACTCTTCGCTCCGGCAGGATTTCCATCCACGAACAACAGGCTGAACAGCTCCGTGAAGCTATGATGGATCGTACGTGCGCTATCATAATCACCCGCCAAGGCCAGACGTACCATACGGCTAAACTCACGAGGGAAGGCGTTACCGATCACGGAGATCACTCCCACCGCACCTAATGTCATTAAAGGGAAAGTAATACCATCGTCACCGGAGATCACGTTGAAACGGGCCGGCTTGTTCTTGATGATATCATCCATCTGGGTGATATTGCCGGAAGCCTCTTTCACGGCGATCACGTTATCGAACTCACGGGCGATACGAAGCGTAGTCTCGGCCGTCATGTTCACGCCCGTACGCCCCGGTACGTTATAGAGTACGATCGGTAAATGAGTAGCGTTGGCGATCGCCTTGTAATGCTGGTAAATCCCTTCTTGGGAAGGCTTATTATAATAAGGTACGACCGAGAGGATAGCGTCGATACCCTCGAAATTATCGGTCTTCAACTTCTCGACAACCGACCGTGTACAATTACCTCCCACGCCTAATACGATAGGGATACGGCCCCGTACACGAGTCACTACCAAGCTTATAATGTTTTTCTTTTCTTCTTCCGTAAGTGTAGGGGTTTCCGCTGTAGTTCCCAGCACTACCAAATAATCCGTACCGTTCTGCACCTGATAATCCACCAGCTTGCCTAACGCCTCGTAATCTACACTCTCATCTTCCTTGAATGGCGTGATCAACGCCACACCCATTCCTTTTAAATTTATGTCTGCCATGGGGAAAATATTCCTTTTTGTTATTTAGCACTGCAAAAATAAGGAAATTATATCATTTAGCACGGATGGAACGCAAATAAAATAATATCTGTCCGAATAAATACTGAATATCGTCCTTATCTGTTACAGTCAAGCCTAAGTCGTACCATTCTTGGCCCGGATACTTAATCCCGACCTTGAAGGCGGATGGATGCCGGAGAGCGATGTATTGCAAGGCATAACAACCCGGCCGGGTGATATCGATCAGGATATCCGCCTTGAGAGCGCCCACCTTTTTCAAGACACTATCGGAAGGGAATCCCCACGCATTGAGATCGTTCTTTATATGTACAGGAATATTGGAATCGTCGAAAGGAATATCCGCTCCTCCGGACGGCACATATACACACGTCTTGATGTCCTTCTTCGCCTTGCGCAAAGGCTCCAAGGCCCTCATGACGTCCTCGTGATCCTCTATATTATACAAGACCAAAAGCGAACGTGCCTCATCCAAGGAAAGGGAACGATGCGGACGCCCCCCGGCATCCGACACTAAAGCCTGTATCTTCTTCTTGATAAAATAATTCGTAAACATTTATTCCAGCATATTTAAGAACGCATCCTCGTTGATAATCTTCACACCCAGCTTCGCCGCTTTCTCCAGCTTGGCCGGTCCCATATTCTCGCCGGCAAGGATATAATCGGTCTTCCCCGAGACGGAGCCGCTATTCTTGCCGCCATGTTGCTCAATCATCGCCTTATACTCGTCACGTGAATGCTTGGAAAATGTCCCGCTGATCACGATCGTCAATCCTTTCAACTTCTCGGAACGGTTCGCCAATTGCTCTTCGGAAACCGCCATCCGCAAGCCCTGTTCCTTTAATCGGTTCACCAACGTACGGTTCTTCTCGTCCGAGAAATAACTCAATACACTTTGGGCGATCCGCTCGCCGATCTCGTCCACGGCTACCAAATCCTCTAAGGACGCCTGCTCCAATGCCTCGATCGAGTGGAAAGCCGAGACCAAGCGTTTAGCGACCGTCTCTCCCACGAAACGAATCCCCAGACCGAACAAGACCCTCTCAAAAGGAACTTGCTTGGATTCCTCCAGACTCGACATCAGATTCCGGGCGCTCTTCTCCGCCCACCGTTCCAGACGCAATAAATCGGCAACCGTCAACGTATATAAGTCCGCCGAGTCTTTTACATAACCGGCGTTGTACAAATCCTCCACCGTTTCCGGGCCTATATTGATATTCATCGCCTTCCGGGTCACGAAATGCTCTATACGCCCCTTGATCTGAGGAGGACAGCCCGACTCGTTCGGACAGTAATGCGCCGCCTCTCCCTCCGGACGCACCAAAGGAGTCCCGCACTCCGGACACACACGGATAAAGCGGACCTTATCCCCCATCAGCATCGAACGAGCCTCCACGTTCACTCCCACGATCTTCGGGATGATCTCCCCGCCTTTCTCCACATACACTTGGTCGCCGATATGCAAGTCAAGCCCCTCGATAATATCGGCGTTATGCAGGGAAGCCCGCTTCACCACCGTCCCCGCCAACAATACGGGCTCGAGGTTCGCCACCGGAGTGACCGTCCCCGTCCGTCCCACTTGGAAAGAGACCGAGTTCAAGCGAGTCTCGGCACGCTCCGCCTGAAACTTATAAGCGATCGCCCAGCGAGGGCTTTTCGACGTAAAACCTAAGTTCCTCTGCTGACGAAGCGAGTTTACCTTCAACACGATTCCATCCGTCGCCACGGGCAGGTTCTTACGTTCCACATCCCAATATGCGATATAATCGAATATATCCTGTAGGCTCTGGCATTTGCGGATCACGTCCGGAATCTTAAAACCCCATGCGCGAGCCGCCTGCAAATTCTCATAATGCCCTTCGGCCGGCAGGTTCTCACCCAATAAATAATAGAAATAAGCATCCAGCTTACGGGAGGCCACGATAGCCGGGTTCTGCTGTTTCAACGTACCGGAAGCGGCATTGCGAGGATTGGCGAACAAGGGTTCCTCCTGCTCCTCCCGTTCCTTATTCAAGCGATCAAACTCCGCCCAAGGCAGCAATACCTCGCCACGGATCTCGAACTCCTCCGGAAAATCAGAGCCCCGGAGTCTTAATGGAACCGAACGGATGGTCTTGATATTCGCCGTCACGTCATCACCACGAGTACCGTCGCCACGGGTCACGGCACGCGTCAAGCGTCCTTTCTCATAGGTCAAAGAGATAGAAGTACCATCATATTTAAGCTCCGCCACAATCTCGAAAGGCTCATTCAAGGAGCGGACCGTACGATCATAAAAATCTCGGATCTCATCCTCGGAGTACGTATTACCCAACGAAAGCATCGGATATTTATGTACTACTTGCTCAAACTCTTTCGAGAGGTCGCTCCCCACTCGCCGAGTCGGGGAATCCGGATCGGCGAACTCGGGATGCGCCGCCTCCAGTTCCTGCAACTCTTTCATCATCTTATCAAACTCAAAGTCTGATATTGTCGGTGCCGAAAGCACATAATAATTATAATTATGCCGCTCCAGCTCATCACGCAGGGCTTTTATCTTTGCTTCGACCATATTAGTATATTAATTCTACGTTGTCTATCCAAAACGTATTTCCCGGAGAGCCGATATAGGCCCCTCCGTGGCTGGAGGTGAACTGCAACACCATATGCGTAGGTGCCTCGCCCGGCTCCGCCCAGCCTACCTCTTGGATAGGAACGCTTTTTCCTTTACTATTTAACGTATAACGTTCCTCTACTTGTATACGCATATACGGTTTATATTCGGGCTTGGATGTTATATTTCCATAAAGGATCGGGTAAGTAGCGTCATTTACCCAATCAGGGGTAGATTCCGTATAGCGTTGCACCATCGTACCGACCCGCTTGGAATAAACATTCCCTTCCTCGTCTTCCCATCGTTTCTGCAACAACAAGATCACCGCCAAGGAATCCTGCCCGGCCACCGTACTCTTACGGCTGAACCCCGTACTACGTACCCGATTCTTCTCGGGAGCGGCTTTCACCTTATAATCAAACCGCAACGCTTTCGGCTTCTTGGAGAAAGGCACTCCTGATTGTAACATCGCTTGGGGGTTCTTTGTTCCCTTGATCGGCTCATGCACCGTACCCAAGAAAACGGAGCCGGCGGCGATCACCTCGATATCCACCAAACCGAAAACCTTCACGCTCTCATAACGGGTCTCCATGCGGGCGCACATCCCATCCCCCCGTTTCTCCGGGAAAACAGACGTATTGGTTTTCACCACTCCCGCCACTTTCGCCATCACGTTGGAAGTAGCCCACGGAGAACCGCCCATATTACGAAACGCCGTATTACCGACAATCGTATCCGAGGGCCCCAGCTCATAAAGCCATTTCGTATTTCCCCCGATAATGCCAGACTCATGAATCTCACGGACAATCCAATTATCCATGTCTCCATAAGCGAAGGGCACCACATTCTCCGATGTCACCCCATCCCCGTCCGCGAGAACCACGGACAAAGGCATACAAGCGATTGCCAAAAATAACGCTTTCTTTCTTAAACTCAAACCCATCCCTCTATCAATTTAATACCTATCTAACCCTTTATTTATAAGCTATAGCCCCATTCCTTCAAGGCCATGCCCCAATTTTCCTCTACGAGCCGGACCGTACGATCCTCGTACTTGTATTGGTTCTTCTTGTAGCCCTTCTTCTTGCCCAGATACTTCTCTATATCCGCCTTAGACTCCTTAAAGCCGGGTAAGTTTAATGACCCGTAAATATTTTCCGTCATGGCGAAAGCGTCTTTCTCGAAATCCTCGAACTTCACTTCCACCAGATTGCCTTCCGGTATCAGGTGCTTCTCTTCCTCGTACTTATAGAAAAGACGGCGATATACCTCGATGAAGTTCGCCTCGATCTGCTCGTTCGTGATATCCTGCAAACGCAATGGCTGGATCGTATTCGTAAAGAAACTGCGGGTACTCTCGAATACCGTATACGGATTTCGCTTCAAGTAGATGAACTTAGCGTTCGGGAACATCTCCAGCAATGTCTTCACACGCCCCGTATGCGGTGGGTTCTTGCTCAAATACTGCGTACCGTTCGTATTCCAGAGGGAAACCTTAACCAGACGCATGAAAGTATCCATGAAGATCCGCCGCTCCTCCTCCGTGATATCGTTAAACAATAAGTAACGATCGCAATACTCCATCCAGCGTTTCGGGAAGAACCAGAAATTATAATACGTATAAGGCATCATGTTCGACAAGGCGAACTCCTCCTCTTGCGGAAGATCCACCTTCAACTCCATATTATCGGTCGGACGCTTATCCGGCATCAAGAAAGCCATGTTCTTCTTGAAGAAAGGCTGCCCCCAGAGCATCAGGTGCGGGAATACCGTCTGGTACGTCGTGGTATAACCGAAATGCTTATCGCAGGCGAAGATGTTATGTACAAAGGTCGTACCACTCCGCCAATGCCCCAAGATAAACAAGGGGTCCATCTCCAGCGGCTTATCGGCCAATTTCTTGAACCGGCTATCCTCGATCGGCTTCAAGGCGCTCAACAGGCGGCAAACACCGGTCGTAAGGCGATACTTCCCCTTAAAGCCCTTGTCTATCTGCTGCCGGGCCGTCACCTTTCTGAACGTATCCCAATCCGCCCCGACCAACGTATTGATCGGTAGCTTATCAAACTCCAACAATCCCATATCCTATCGTTTTTCCGTTATACATTTCACAGATACGCCCTGCCGGCCCAACTCCTCACAAACCTTACGGACCGCCTCATAGTGCTCCTCTCCGATTCCCATCTCCGGGAGGTTCAAGGTAGCCAAAGCGTCTTCCGTCACCATATCTTTAGCGTCCACACGGTCGATGATCATACCCACGGCGGACGTATTATTCGTAATCGGATCGATCAAGATAAACGAGCCGGTCTGCTTATTCCTCCTATACGGATCGAAGAACAACTCCTTGCCGGTAGTAAATACCACACGGCCGATCTCGTTCAGCTCCAGATGATCCACGGAAGATTGCTCCATCGTGTTCACGTTCACCTTATAGCGGATACTATCCACACGGGCACGTGTCGTATGAGTGGTCTGCTTGATGTAGAACTGCTTGTTCACGTCCATGGCTTCCTCATCCATCCACACCAGCATGGCCTCGAAATTACGGTCGCGGATCGGCAAGTTATCCGGGTGCACCAGCATCTCCCCACGGGAGATATCGATCTCGTCCTCCAAGGTGATCGTAATACATTGAGGAGGGAAAGCCTGCTCCAACTCACCCTCGTAGGTGACGATGCTCTTTACCTTCGAGGTCTTCCCGGAAGGCAACGCCATCACCGTATCTCCCTTACGCACGATACCGCTGGCCACCTTGCCGCTAAACCCACGGAAATCCAGATTCGGGCGCAACACGTATTGCACCGGATAACGGAAGTCCTCGTAGTTACGATCCAAGTCGATAGGCACGTTCTCCAGATAATCCAATAAAGACGTACCCTCGTACCAAGGCGTGCGATCACTCTTCTCCACCACGTTATCGCCATCCAAGGCCGATAAGGGGATATACGTGATATCCGGGATATCCAGCGGCTCCACGAAACGTTTATAATCCGCCACGATCCGGTCGAACGTATCCTTGTCGAAGTCCACCAAGTCCATCTTATTCACGGCCAGTACCACATGCTTGATCCCCAGCAAAGATACCAGATAGGTGTGACGGCAAGTTTGCGTGATCACGCCCGTGCGGGCATCCACCAAGATGATCGCCAGATTCGCCGTGGAACCACCCGTGATCATATTCCGGGTGTACTGCTCGTGCCCCGGGGTGTCGGCGATGATGAACTTACGGTTGTTCGTGCTGAAATAACGGTAAGCCACATCGATCGTGATACCTTGCTCACGCTCGGCCTTCAAGCCATCCAGCAACAAAGCGTAGTCGATATGCTCGCCGGCGTTGCCCATACGCTTGCTGTCACGCTCCAAGGCATCCAACTGATCCTCGTATATTTTCTTACTATCAAACAGCAATCGGCCTATCAAGGTCGATTTGCCATCATCCACCGAGCCGGCGGTCAAGAATCTCAGCAGGTCCTTCTGCTCGTCCTTATCTAGGAATTCCTTTATATTTAATTTTGTATCTGCCATGTCTCTTCTGTGTTAAAAATACCCTTCCCGTTTCTTCTGCTCCATACTAGCGTCTTGATCGAAGTCGATCACACGGGTCGTACGCTCGCTCTTCGTCGTGGTCATCATCTCCTCCACGATTTTCTCGATCGTATCCGCCTCGCTCTCCACGGCGCCGGTCAGCGGCCAGCAGCCCAACGTACGGAAACGGACCATACGCATACGGATCTGGTCCCGGTATTGCTCCGGCAAGCGGTCGTCGTCCGCCATGATCAAATTACCGTCGATCTCCACGCACGGACGCTCCTTGGCGAAATACAGGGGAACGATCGGGATATTCTCCAGACGGATATATTGCCAGATATCCAGCTCCGTCCAGTTCGATAGCGGAAATACACGGATGCTCTCGCCCTTATGCACACGGGCGTTATAGATATCCCACAACTCCGGGCGCTGGTTCTTCGGGTCCCATTGATGGAACTTATCGCGGAACGAGAAGATACGTTCCTTCGCACGGCTCTTCTCCTCGTCACGCCGGGCGCCGCCGAAAGCGGCGTCGAACTTATATTTATCCAAGCCACGAAGCAAGGCCTGCGTCTTCATCAAGTCCGTATGCACCTTGCTTCCATGCGTGAACGGGCCCACGCCCGCGTGGAAAGCCTCCATATTAGACTCCACGATCAAGTTCCAGCCGAATTTCTTCGCGTAAGAATCACGGAACTCTATCATCTCCTTAAACTTCCATTTCGAATCGATGTGCATCAACGGGAAAGGAACCTTACCCGGAGCGAAAGCCTTCTCGGCCAGACGGACCATCACGGAAGAATCCTTCCCGATGGAATAAAGCATAACAGGATTCTCGAACTCGGCGGCTACCTCACGGATGATGTGGATAGACTCGGCCTCCAGCTCCTGTAAATGACTTAACTTGTAATCAGACATATCTTTTTTCAGTGTTTAATTTCTACTTTCGGTACGATCAACTCCAACAACCGGTTCACGGATTGCTCCACGCTCAATACGGAGGTATCCAAGGACAGGTCCGGACGCTCCGGTGCCTCGAACGGGGCGGAAACCCCGGTAAACTCCTTGATCTCGCCTTTCCGGGCCTTGGCATACAGGCCTTTCACGTCACGGCGTTCGCACTCGGCGAGCGGCGTACTTACGTAAACCTCCAAGAAATCCGCTTTACCGATGATAGCGGACGCCATCTCTCTCAACTCATTGTTCGGGCTGATAAAAGCCGCTATGGTTATAACACCCGTATCGACAAACAGTTTACCCACCTCGGCGATCCGGCGTATATTCTCCACCCGGTCCTCCGGCGAGAACCCGAGATTATTGTTGATACCACTACGGATATTATCCCCGTCGAGGATGCGGCAAAGCAATCCCCGTTTATGCAACTCACGCTCCAAAGCGATAGCGATCGTGCTTTTCCCCGAGCCACTCAAACCCGTGAACCACACCATCACGCCCCTTTGCCCCAAAAGCGCCTCTTTATCCTCACGACCCAGCATACGGTCGAAAATCGGATAGATATTATTTTCTAAAACTTCCATATCATAGGTATTACAAACACGGAGATCAAGAACGTGATCAAGTTCAAGGGCAAGCCCACCTTCACGAAATCCGTGAACTTATAGCCTCCCACGCCTTGTACGATCAGGTTGGTCTGGTAGCCGATCGGCGTACTGAAACTAGCCGACGCCGCCATACAGATCACGACAAAGAATGGGGTCGGATCAACGCCTAATTGCGTAGCTACCGACAAAGCGATCGGGAAGCTCAATGCCGCCGCAGCGTTATTCGTGATCAACTCCGTAAATATATTGGTAATAATAAATAGAATCGCCAGCAACGCATACGGCCCCAAATTGTCGGCCATACCGATTATATGGCGGGCTATCATGGAGGCAAAGCCGGAATTCTCCATGGCCTTGCTGATAGCGAAAGCGCAAGCGATCGTTATCAAGATATCCCAAGAAATGTATTTCGTGTATTTTTTAGGCGGGAAAAGCTTCGTCCACGCCATGATGATTGTCGTAATACAGACAAAGAAGAACATATCCAAGCGCATACTTGGAACGGCCTCTTTCACGACTGGCAACTCTCCTACCGTCGCCCCCGTAATCATAAAGATCAACAGTCCTAAAGCCAGCCAACGTTTCTTCCTCGATACCGGCTCCGTTGCCTCATTACCATTCGCCAACATCAAGAAGACACTAGACTCACCCCATGTAGGGATAAAAGAATCGTCCGCCCACAACACCAAGGTATCGCCCTCATGCAATACCACCGTATCCAGATTACGGGTAAAACGCTGTCCGCCGCTTTTCACCTCTTTCACGATCGCCCCGTAATGGCGGGTAAAGTTAAACTCTCCCAAGGTCTTGTTGATACCCGGGAAGCGTGCGCCCAGCACGGCCTCCACCCGGTGGAAATTCCCGGGATTCTCATCCTCCCCGTCTTCGGATACCGTATCCGTCCTCGAGTCCGGAAGCAGCTTGTTCGAGAAAGCGAACAAATATAAAATACCGGCGATAGCGATAAAAATACCGACTTTCCCCAGCTCAAACATCGTAAAGCCCTCATATCCCGCCTCCAGAATCATGCCGTGCACCACCAGATTCGTAGAAGTACCGATCAAGGTACATATACCGCCCAATATCGTGACATACGAGAGAGGGATCAAGAATTTCGTGGCCGGAAGCTTCACCGCCTCTGCCCATCGCTTGATGATCGGGGCGAAAATAACCACCACCGGCGTATTATTCAGGAACGCCGACACGAAAGCTACGGGCGGGAGCATCCTCGCCTGCGCCTTGAAGACGGTGGTCTTCCCCTCGGGAAGCAGTTTCTTGATCAATTGGCCTAAAGCCCCGCTCTGCCGCACTCCCTCACTGACAAGGAAGAGCATGGCTACGGTTATCATCCCTTTATTGCTAAAGCCCTCCAGCATCTCCTTGGGAGTAAGAATGCCTACGCAGAGAAAAAACACGACCACTGTCAGAAGAACCATTCCCGGCCGCATCTTATCCCATACCAAGGCTGCGATCATGCCGATCAGGGCCAGCAACACAAACACTATATCAAAATTCATGTATTTACTTTTAAGAGCGCAAAAATAATAAGAATACTCAAGTGCGCACTCCTTTCGCTAACCTATTTTTAGGATTATATGGGATATAGACCAATAATGATTGATTCTGGGCCAACTTATATTCTTACAAGGTAGTCTTCTAAATTTCGTTCATAACCAAATAAACAAGAATGCATTGTACGGCTTGTAGAGACGGAGCATGCTCCGTCTCCCACCGCTGACAATAACTTAAAATACACATCCCCCTCACTTCACGATAAACCACGGATTATGCAAATCTTCCTTGTTATAGCGAAGCGGGGTCTTGCCGTCGATATGATATATGTCGCAACCGGCAGACTTGGCGATGGCGTGGCCGGCGGCGGTATCCCACTCCATCGTCGGGGCGAAACGGGGATAGATATCGGCCGAGCCTTCCGCTACCAGACAAATCTTCAGGCTGCTGCCGCTACTGATCAACGTAACGGGCTTTCCCTGCTTGCGGAGATTATCGATGAAAGCGGTGGTCTCCTCCGTTTGGTGAGACCGGGACGCCACTACCACGACTCCTTGATGCGCCAGCGCCATCGGCAAATGTATCGCCCGCTGCTTCATCTCGTCCATCGAGGGCTGGCTACTGCTATCGATTCCCGTAAACTTATAAGCACCCACAGAGGAGGAGGCGAAATACAACTCCTTCCGGACGGGCACATAAATGACGCCCAACACGGGCACACCTTTCTCCACCAAGGCGATATTCACGGTAAACTCGCCGTTTTTCTTGATAAACTCTTTGGTACCGTCCAGCGGGTCCACGATCCACAGCGTCTCCCATTTGGAGCGCTCCTTGAACGGGATCTCCTTTCCTTCCTCGCTTAAGACCGGAAACGGGGTAACGGACAAAGCGTTTGTTATCAATCGATGGGCCGCCTTATCCGCCTTTGTCAACGGCGAGTTGTCTGCTTTTCTCTCTATCCCGAAGTCTGATTCGGGGTCGTTATAGATATCCATGATCGACTTGCCTGCGTCTACCGCGGCACGGATCGCTATGTAAAGATAATTGGCGTAGCTCATCATCACTTCTCGTTTTATTATTTGTTAATAAGCAAATATATGGAAAAAAAACAAATTAACGCCCTGTCGCCTGTAAATATTCCGTACGTTTGATCAAATAAGCCGTATAATCACCCGTATACTGGTCACGGCTTTGCTGGAGGAGCGATTGGGCGTCCAGAAGATCGCTCAGCGTAACCGTGCCCGCCTTATAATAGTCCGTATTAAGGCGGACATTCTCCTCGGCCGTCGCTATGGACTCCTCCGAGAGCTTGACTTGCTTATAAGACTCCTCCAGCTCGTTCCAAAGCTTCCGCATTTGCACCAACAGAAGCTCATTGGCGTTTTGGCGGGAATACTCGGCCGCCTTCACCTGAAGCTTTTGCTTCCGGATGGCGTGCGAGCCGCCCCACCAATCACTGATCGGAATCGCTACGGTAGCGAAAACCATGCCGAACGGACGGTCCTTATCCAGTAAGTTGTGATACATATACCCGGCTCCGATCCCCACGGTGGGCAAGTATTGCCCAACCTTCAGCTTTTGTTGAAGACGGGCGGCCTCCACGTTCTTCTCCAGCAATTTATAAGAGAGTGTCGTAGGGAGCGCCTCCTCATGGCTCACCCGGTAAAGCTCCGGGGAGGGCACCTCGGCGGGCAGCGTGAAATCGATCTCGAAATCATCTTCCCCGATACCGATATATTGAGCCAGCACCATCTTGGAAAGGCGCAAGCCGTTCTCCACCCGCAGGCGGTCGCTCGCCACGCCGTTCTTTTTCAACTGGACTTGCAGTAGGTCATTACGAGTCGTCACGCCGGCGCCGACCGCTACCTCCACATCCTTATAAAGACTCCCCACCAAGGATTCCACGATCTCGATCGTCCTTAATTTCTCGTGAAGGGAGATCCATTGCCAGTAATACCGCTCCACCGTCAGGGCTACCTCATCCTCGGATTGGCGCATCTGGTAACGGCTCACCTCGAGCGCCAAGTCGGCCAGCTTATTGCCGTTCACGATCTGTCCGCCGGCGAACACGGGCTGGATAGCGGTCACCCCACCCAGCAAGCCGTCATCCATCATCGACAACTCGAGAAGGCCCGGTATCACGCTCATATCCATCATCCCGTGGTTCGCCTTAAAAGCTGTTCCCACGGCGCTGACATTCGGGAAGTATTTCGTAAAGGCCTCCTTTTTTCCTTCCCTCGCCCCTTCTACGTCCAAACGGGCGTTCTTCATCTTCGCGTTATTCTCCAAAGCCATTTCCCGGCATTCTTCCAGCGATAATGTCCGCTGGGCGCTCACGGTCCCCACGCATAAGACGAGGGAACCGACGATGCCATATATCCATCTTTTTATCATCTCTTTTTTCCGCATATATTCATTCCTATATTATATCCTAATCCACATCCGTATCATTCATTTATTCCCGAATATCTTCCAATAGAAAACAGGCAGGATGATGACCGCCAAGATCATCGAGAAGACCGTTCCCGAGCAGATCACCACACCCATCGGCATCCAAAGGGAACTGCCGCTGATGATCATGGGAACCACGCCCACGGCCGTTGTAGCCGAGGTCAGGAAGATCGGGAGCATGCGTCGCCGGCCGGCGTCGAAGGCGGCATCCCTCGGGCTATAATGCTTATGGAGCCGCAAGTCTTGCGCATGCTCGAATATCAAGATAGCGTTTCGCACCACGATACCGATCAAGCTGATAACGCCCAAGACGCACGTCAAGCTGAAATCGATATGGAACGCCCACAAGCCCAGCGCCGCCCCGAACAAGGTGAGCAGCAACGAGGACAGGGCCGCCAACGCCAAGCCGATCTTCTTGAAATTGACCAACAGGAAGAAGAAAACAATGATCACGGCGATCGCCAAGCCCTGCATCAGCGGGTTCATCGTCTCGAAATCCAGCTCCTTGGCTCCACCGTACTCGTACGTCACGCCCTCGGGCAAGGTCGGGATAATATGGCTTTCCATGACTCGCTCGATCCGTTTCTGCATAGCGTTCTGGTTGGTCCCCCGGGTTACCTCGGCGAAGACGCTCAAGGTACGCACGCCGTTGCGACGGACGATCTGCCCCTCATTCCAGCCTCCCTCGATCGTGGAGACTTGCCGGAGCGGGACGCTCACGCCGGGGACGATGGTGGGAAGATACTGGTCGCCGACCTTATCGAACGCGTCACCCTCCCCTTTCTTATCGGATCTCAGCTGGATCGGCAAAGCGTAATCGCCTTCCCAGAGGGAGCCAACCGAGAGGCCGTCGTAACGGATCGCCAGATCGGCCGAGGCCATCGCCTTCGTGATCCCGAGGCGGGAGGCTTCCACTGGGTCCAATCGAACCCGTACGTCGGGTAAGGCCTCCTCATAATTGGTGTGTACCCAGACCAAGCCGTCCATCTCACGCAACACGGCCATCAAGGAATCCCCGGCCTGCTTCAACCGGGCGATATCGTCTCCCATGAAACGGACCTCTAAAGGAGAGGATACGTTTTGGTAATCCAGTTGCTTGAACTTCACGTAAGCGTCGGGGAAATAATCGGCGTAGCGGTCCGTATAATCATCCAACACGCTACGGGTGGCCTCTACCGAGGCGGTGTTGACAATGAACTGGGCGTAATTCTTCCCGGCCAAGTTCGGGGCGTAGGTAGCTTGGAAACGGGGCGAGGAAGTTCCGATAAAGGAGGTGACGGACAGGATGCGCTCATCTTCCGACAACAGCTTATAGAGACTATCGCTCACGGCGGCGGTACGGTCCAGCGAGGTTCCCTGCGGGAGATAGATCTCGACGGCGAACTGATCCCGGTCGGCTATCGGCATCATACGCTGGCTCAGTTGAGTGATCATCAGGATCGCCAAGGCAACCGTCAGGATGCCTAGACCGATCGTGGCTTTCGGGAAACGGAAAGTCCACGTCAGCGCCCTCGTATAGACGGCCTGTACGGTATCCAGCAGATTGAACCTCTTCTTTCCCTTATTCTCCCGCCCGGACTTCAATCCCTTCTTGATCAAGACCCGCTCCAGCAGCGGGATAAAGACCATCGCCACCGCCAGCGACACCATGAGGGAGATGGAAAGCGTCCAAGGGAAGAAGGTCACGAAATCCAACATCTGCCCCGTCATCGTGAAAAGCAACGGGAAAAAGATCACGCAAATACACAGCGTAGCCAACAAAATCGAGCTGAAATAGTTCTTGGCGCTATAGACGGCGGCGTACCAACGGGAATAGCCCTTGTCCAGATATTCCAGATAGGCGTCTATCACGATGATGGAGTTATCCACGATCATGCCCAATACCACGATCAAGGCGGCCAGCGTCACCGTATTCAGCGGGATGCCGCAAGCGTACATGACACCGATCGAGATAAAGACACTGATCGGGATGGAAGTAGCCGCAACCAATGCCGAGCGGAAAGGGAAGAGTACCATCATCACCAAGATCACGACCACGATGGACACAAACAAATCCCGCACGAAGGAACTTACCGAGTCTCCCACCACCTTCGGCTGGTCGGCGATCCGGCGGATCGAGACACTCTCGGGAAGATCCCGCTCGAAAGCGTGCAATACCTCGTCTACCTCCTTTCCGTATCGTACGATATTATGGCCCTCACGCATCTCCATGGAAAGGATGATCGCTTTCTTGCCGTTGTTCGTTATATAGCTATCCGGCTCGGGATATTCCCGCACGATACGGGCCACGTCTTTCAAGCGGATCATATGCCCGTCGGCATCGGCCAGCAGGATCTGCTCGCCTACCTCCCGCTCCGAGGGATAGGTCACGGAAAGGTGGATGGGAATGTCCAAGCCGCCATTCTCCAAGGAGCCGGAGGCGGTGGTAAAGCCTTGGGTGAACAAGGTTGTCATCAGCATACGGGTATCTAGGCCGTAAGCGGCTAGCTTGTCTGGATCCAAGTAGACCGAGATCTGCTCGTTTTGTACCCCGTAACGGCGCAGGTTGGATACGGACTCGATCCGGCGCAGGCGGTCTTCCAGCGTCTCCATGTATCGCTGCAATTCCCGGTAGGTCTTGTCTTCCGATTCCAAGGTGATCAATAAGGCGGAAGTATCGCCGAAATCATCATTCGCGATGACGGCGAGTACGCCCGAGGGCAGTTGCGACTTGAAGTTCTGCAAGCCGAGCTTGATCTTCGACCAGACCTCGTCTTTATTGTTCACGTCGTCGTTCAGCTCCACCATCACGTACACCATTCCATCCCTTGACATGGAGTACGTCTTTTTCTTCTTTACCTCCTTGAAGGTAAACAGGTATCTCTCCAAAGGCTTGGCCAACTGCTCCTCCACCTCTCCGGAAGTCGCCCCGGGGTAAACACCCACGACCACGCCTTGGCGGATGGTGAACTCCGGGAATTCCTGTTTCGGCATGTCCACCAAACCCCAAATACCCAACCCGACCAGCACGGTAATCACCAGCAACGTGATCTGGTAATGACGCATGGTCCATTCGATCACTCCGTTTTTACGTTCTCTCATAACGCACGCACTCTCATGCCCTCACTGATTTTCTGGTAACCGCCTATCACGACGATATCCCCCTCGTTCAACCCTTCCAGAATAAACAAGCCTTGCTCCGTCAAGTCGCCCGTCCGTACGGGCGTAGCTTTCGCCTCTCCGTCTACGATCTTCCAGACGAAACGCCCCCCGTCGTTCGCTATCAGCACGGCGTTGTTCGGCAAGGCGATAGCCGGCACGGATTCCTCTCCCGACAAGCGTACATCGCAAACCATGCCGGGCAACAAAGCGCCAGACGGGTTCTCCAGCCGGATCTTCGCCTCGTAAGTATGGGAGATAGGGTTGGCCACGATGCCTTTCTCCGTCACTTTCCCCTCAAAACATTGTCCGCCCAGAGCGGCTACCTTTATCATAGCGGCTTGATCGCCGAGCGTGGCGACCTCATTCTCCGGGACGGCGATCTTCACGTTTACCGTCTCTATCCTTAACAAGGAGAAAACCGGTTGCCCGGGCTGCACGTTCTCTCCCGCCTCAACCATGCGCTTGCCGATAACGCCGCCGAACGGGGCATACAGGTTCCGGTCCTCAAGGTTTTTCCTCGAGATTCGCTCCATGGAACGGGCCTGTTCCAATTTGCTCTCCACCTCTACCCATTTCATATCCGGCAGGCTCTTATTCTCGTGCAAGGTTCTCATGCGGGCATAGGCGTCCTCCGCTTGTCGCAAGGAAGCGGCCGAGGCGTTATAGGCGTTTTCCAGCGTCGCCTTGTCTAACACCGCTAGTAGTTGGCCCTCACGGACCTTCTGCCCCTCGCCCACCAATACTCGCTCTACATTACCCATCACCTGAAAACTAATCGAGGAGGATACGACCTCCTCTACCGTTCCCACGTAATTCCTTGTATCCGCCGGAACGGTCTTCGCTACCTTCACGATCTCCACCGGGATCTCTTTGCTATCCCGTCCCTCTTTTTGACTGCCCGAGCATCCGGACATCACGAACACGACGGATAATAATCCTCCATAAACAATGCCTTTCATCCTTTTCATATCCTATGATTTATTATACCGCGAAGATGATGAGTTTATCCACTCCAAAGAAGTTCCGTTTTGCAACCAAATTGTCCTATTTGACACATTTCAATTGGATTATTCTATTATTTCACTAATTTTATCGCCCAAACAAGAATAAATTATGAACGTAACAGATCTACCTCAAGCTTGTATCTCTCTTATCGAGAACGTACCCGGCATAGACTTTATCGACGAGGATTTCGCCATATTCGATAACATCGACGATATTCCCTCGCTCGACCATCCGATGCGAATAGACGCCGTCGTATTCGCGCTTTGCACGAAAGGCTTCATACGTATACGGATCAATATGGAGGAATATGTCGTAGGGGAAAACCATCTCGTATTGTCCTTGCCCGATCAGATCATCCAACACGTGGAACGTAGCGAGGACGTGGCCGGGATCTTCATCGTCATCTCCAAGAATTTCATGGAGGAGATCATTCCTCATATACAGAATACCTTGCCGGCGTTCTTCTACATCAAGGAGCATCCGGTCACCGAGTTGAATGCCGAGGAGATAGGTTGTATCAAGGAATATCATTCTTTCCTCTGGAAGAAAGTGAAAGCGAAAGGGCATCCTTACCGGAAAGAGATTGCCCAGAGCTTATTGTTGGCGGTATTCCACGAGGTTTACGGCATGTTTAAGAATCATATGCCGATCGAGGTGAAGAAGAGCCGGCAAGAGGAGTTGTTCGCAGCGTTCATACAAACGCTCGCCTTACATCATAAGCAGGAACGATCGGTAGCTTTCTACGCCGGGAAATTATGTGTGACTCCCAAATATTTATCTCTTTTGGTAAAGAACGTTAGCAACCGTACGGCCGGGGAATGGATCGATAATTACGTTGTCTTGGAGGCGAAGGCGTTATTATCCTCCTCCACCCTTTCCATCCAAGAGATATCAGACCGGCTAAACTTCGCCAACCAATCCTTCTTCGGTAAATACTTCAAGCAACACGTCGGGATATCGCCTACGGAGTATCGGAAGAAATGGTAATAATCAGAAAAATAATTATCTTTGTCTCACGACAGAAGTCATTTAATGAAAAGATAAAATGAAACGAACAGAAATTATAGATCAGATAAAAGATATCATGCGCCGGATAGCTCCCACGGCACAAACTATCTTATTCGGTTCGGAAGCACGTGGAGACGCTCGGATTGATAGCGATATCGACTTACTCATCTTGATAGACGGAGAGAAAATGACTTTGGAACGAGAGGAAGAAATTACTTTACCCTTGTATGAGCTGGAACTAAAGACTGGCGTAAATATCAGCCCCATCGTCATGTTAAGAAAACTCTGGGAAAACCGTCCCTTTAAAACTCCTTTCTATATTAATGTTATAAACGAAGGTATTATATTATGAAAGAGATCCTAGATGAAGAAAGTAAGAACGCATTGATTAACTATCGAATCCAACGTGCTTATGAGACATTGAAAGAAGAATAGTTCCCAAAGAGAACTATCCTCCGATCAACGCAGTTATCCCGCAAGAGGCGAATTGATCGATACACCTTTGCAAGACTGCCTCGGAAGGGGTGGATAGCGGAAGATGCCCGGGATTGTAGAGGGTTCCTCGCTTATCGTGCTTACCTTTTCCGATGTCGTGGTACGGGAGGAGATTGACGACTTTCCGCTCCCACGGCAAGGAGGCTAGGAAGGTGGCAGAACGGGATATATTCTCCTCGTCCGCATTGACTCCCTCGATCAACGGGATGCGAATGAGGAAGTCCATCCCGGCCTCGGCGATCATCCGAAGATTGGAGAGGATACGCTCGTTCGGGACACCCGTGAAACGACGATGGCTACCGGAATCCATATGCTTTAAATCCACCAGAAAAAGATCCGTGCGCTCCATTACGCTCCGGACGGTATCCGGCGAGGCGAACAAGGTCGTATCCACCGCACGATGGATTCCCAACGCTCCGCAACGATCCAGCAGGGCAACCAAATCCGATGGATGCGACAACGGCTCTCCCCCGCAGAAGGTAACGCCTCCCTCGGAGCGATCCATAAAGACCGTCTCTTTCTCGATCTCACGCATGACCTCGTCGATAGAATACTCACGGCCGGACATCTCCATCGCCAAGGTGGGACAAACCTCGGCGCATCTACCGCATGTCCGGCACAGAGACCGATCCGTGACGATACCCGCCTCCGTCAAGGTCAACGCCCCGGTGGGGCATACATCCACGCAGGCCCCGCAACCTATGCACTTCTTTCTCGTATACAACTTCTCCGCCCGGGGCGAGATGCCTTCCGGGTTATGGCACCATACGCAGGCAAGCGGGCATCCCTTCATGAAGATCGTGATACGGATGCCCGGCCCGTCGTTTATGGCGTATCGTTTGATATCGAATAACAGCATGGCTCAGAAAGTCTCTTGCTCCGTACGTGCGATCACGTCCGCTTGCAAATCGGCGTTCATATCGTTGAAATAGTCGCTATAGCCCGCTACACGGACCAGCAGATCCCGGTAGTCCTCCGGACACTTCTGGGCGGCGTAAAGCGTTTCCGTATCCACGATATTGAATTGGATATGATGGCCACCCAAGGCGAAGTAGCTACGGATCAAGGAGGCCAGCTTCGAGATATCCTCCTCCCGCCGGAGCAGGCTGGGCAGGAAGCGTTGGTTCAACAGCGTGCCGCCGCTCTTCACCTGATCCAGCTTGCCGAGGGACTTGACAACGGCAGACGGCCCGTGGGTATCGGCTCCGTGCGAGGGCGAGGTACCATCGGAGATCGCACGCCCGGCCAAGCGGCCGTTCGGGGTGGCTCCCATCACCTTGCCGAAGTAGACGTGGCAAGTGGTGGATAACATATTCAAATGGAAACACTCCCCTTTCGTATTCGGCTTGCCCTCGATCGCGTCATATAAATCGTCGAAGACACGGACGGCGATCTGGTCGGCGTACGGATCATCGTTGCCAAAGAAAGGCGTACGGTTCAGGATCATTTGGCGCATTGGCTCATGTCCCTCGAAATTATCCGCCATCGCATCCAACAAGGCTTCCATCGTGAAGGTCTTATCCTCGAAGACGTGTTTCCGCAAAGCGGAAAGGCTATCAGTTATCGTGCCTAATCCGGTACACTGGATATAAGTGGTGTTGTAACGAGGCCCGCAATTGTAGTAATCCTTACCCTTCGCGATACAATCGTCGATGAACAGGGAGAGGAACGTGGCGGGGGCGTACTTGGCGAACATGCGGTCGATATAGTTGCTGACCCGCACCTTCATGTCCACGAAATAATGGATCTGGCGCATGAATGCCGCGTAAAGCTCCTCATACGTCCGGAAACCACGGGGATCGCCGGTCTCCAGACCGACCTTGCGACCGCTTACCGGATCTACGCCGTTATGCAGCGTCACCTCCAATATCTTCGGCACGTTCAGATAACCGGTCAACACGTACGCCTCCTTCCCGAAAGCGCCCACCTCGATGCAACCGCTGCAACCTCCCTCGCGGGCGTCACGCAGCGACTTGCCTTGCCGCATCAACTCCTGCACGTACACATCCGGGTTGAATACCGACGGGTAGCCATGGCCTTGGCGGATCACCTTGCACCCGGCACGAAGGAAACGCTCCGGCGTACGGGCACTGACGTGGATGGCGCTGCCGGGCTGGAGGATATGCAGCTCCTCGATCGTCTCCAACATGATATAGGAGACCTCGCTTACGCCATCGCTACCGTCCGCCCGGATGCCGCCGATGTTCAGGTTCGTGAAATCGTTATAGGTTCCGCTCTCCTTCGCCGTGATACCCACTTTCGGCGGGGCGGTATGATTGTTTACCTTGATGAAGAAGCAAGACATCAACTCTTTCGCCTCGTCACGGGTCAAGGTTCCGGCGGCGATTTCTTTCTCGTAGAAAGGCGCCAGATGCTGGTCGAAATGACCGGGGTTCATGGCATCCCAACCATTCAGCTCCGTGATCGTACCGAGGTGGACAAACCAGTACATCTGGATCGCTTCCCAATAGGTACGGGGAGCGTGGGCGGGAACCCGGCGGCATACCTCGGCGATCTTCCTCAGCTCGGCGGCACGGCGGGGATCTTTCTCGGTGAGAGACATCTCGTCAGCCAAGTCCGCGTGTCGCTCGGCCAGCAGGATAGCGGCGTCGCAGGAGATAGACATGGCCGTCAGTTCCTCCTGCTTGTCCGTGGCCTCGGGGTCGTTCATGAAATCCAAGGCGCTTAGTTCCCCCTCGATACGTTTCTTCAAGTCCAGCAGGCCATATTGGTAGACCTTGCCGTCCAAAGCGGTATGCCCGGGGGCACGTTGCTCCATGAACTCGGTGAACATACCCACCTCGTACGCCTCTTTCCATTCCTTGGGGACGTGGCTGAAGATGCGTTCCCGCTGGGTACGGCCTTTCCAGTACGGGATCACCTCCCGCTCGTAGGTATCGATATCTTCTTGACTGATGGTGTAACGTTGCAGCTCCCGGGTATTCAATATATGCAAGTCCTCCACGCTATGGCAGGTAAGTTCCGGGAAGGTAGGCACGGCTTTGGGGCGGGGCCCCCGCTCGCCGACGATCAACTCGTCCTCGCCGATATAGATCGTCTTCCGCTTGCAGATCTCAAGGAAGTTCAGGGCACGCAGGATAGGGATCGGATACTTCCCGTAATTCTCCTGATAGAAACGGGTCTCGATCAAGGCCCGCTCGATGGAGAGGGAAGGTTGGGCCTCGAAGGTCTGCCGGCGCAGACGTTTGATACGGTCGTTCATCCCGAAATTGTTCGCTCCTACGGAAGAGACGGTATCATGTACGCATGAATGTGTGTGATGGGTTGTATTCATAAAATTATATGTTTTATCGTAGAGGTAGGATCTATCCGCCCTCATCAAGGTTATTTTTTATTGTTACACAGGACGGGCATCCCCGCCCCCATGAGTTTATATAGGGAGAGTATCTGCTAGAGATAAAACATCAGGCAGTTGAAAAGCATCCGATAGCCTTTGTGTAACATAGCGCTTGTTTCTTTTTGAAGTATGATGGCAAAAATAAGGAAATTATTGATAATATCACAATTCATCAACAGAAAGTAACCGTTTGTCAAAAAAATAACACAGGAACGTAAATAAAGGAATAGCTTTGCTTTGTATTTCCAGATCAAAGGGTTTAAAATTAAAAGAACTTATACCATGCAAAGTACATTCAAGAACCTGCTTTATGTCTTGAGACATTATAAATTAGCGACGGTCACTAATCTTTTAGGACTTAGCTTCGCTTTCCTGTTATTCATGCTAATAAGCATACATGTCGGTCATGAATATAGCTTCGACGCTTCCCTCTTGAACAGGGAAAGGATTTTTCAGTTAGAAAACAAGCGGGATGACGGGATATGGGAGGCTAATTTCGCACGTCCACAACTCGAGCGTTTCATCGCCGCCTCCCCTTATATAGAAGCGGCCGCTATCACAAACAACCTTGTTTACTCCTCCGTACGTTTTGGGATATCAGCCAGTGAAGGACCCGACGCACGGAGCTATATGGAGCAGGTGGAACGGATCACCCCGGGATATACCAAGGTCTTTGGCTTCGAGCTGGTGGCCGGCGATACGGATTGCCTGAAACGTCCGGAAGGGACGCTGATCCCGGAGAGCATGGCCCGGAAACTCTTCGGCGAGGAAAATCCTATCGGGAAGCCGGTTTATCTGTCGGAGTTCGCCGGGGCCGAAGGCTCGATTATATATGGGCTTAGTTTTGAGCCGGCATATATCGTGGGAGGCGTCTTTCGCGATTTCCCGGAAAACACCCGGGTGAAGAATGCCCTGTATATCCCGATCATGGAGAAAGAGATGATGGAAAACTGGCATACCGGCCTTTACTATTGTTATCTGCTGATGTCGACGCCGGAATCCGCCTCTGTCACTACCGAGACCTATATGGCCGATAGCCGGGCTTTCCTGAAAAGTTTCACGATCGAGGATATGCGCCTCCGGCCCTTGTCAGATCTCTATTTCGGCCAGCCGGTCCGAGCGGACGCCGCTCCCATCGGTAATAAGCTACGGACGAATATGTTATTCTTTATCGCCATCCTGATCATAGGTATCGCCTTGGTCAATTATATCAACCTGTCGATAGCCTTGGCGCCGATACGCACCAAGTCGATCACCATCCAGAAAGTGCTGGGAAGCTCGGACGCCACGCTACGGAAGTATCTGGTCTTGGAGTCCTTGGGAATCTCGGTTGTCGCCTTCTTCCTCGCCTTGCTTTTCCTGTTATTTTTGAATAACGTGCAATGGGTCACGAATATGGTGGGGCATCCGTTGGATCTGTATGCCAACTGGAAGATTCCGGCATACACATTCTTCCTTGTCGCAGGCGGCGGTATACTGGCCGGTTTGTATCCCGCTTTCTATATCACCTCGTTTCCTCCTGTCATAGCGCTGAATAAGTCTTTTACCCTTAGCGACCGGGCCAAGAACACTCGCAAGTTACTTATAGGGTTCCAGTTCGTTATCTCGATCACGCTGATTGTCGCAGCGTTGTTCGTCTCCTTGCAAAACAGATATATAGGGAACGTGGACTTGGGATTTAACAAAGAAAACGTACTGGAGGTAAGACTAAGCATGGGGGCGGCCTTGAAAAAGGGCGAATTGTTCAAGGCACGTCTCTTGGAAAGCCCCGTTATCCGTGATGTTTCCTTTAGTGAGTTCAAATTTGTCTCGGACGAATCACGTTCTTTCATCGGGTATAATTACAAAGGCCAACATTATTATATGAGCTGGCTGGGAGTATCTGCCAATTTCCCGGAGCTAATGGATGTAAAGATGATCGCCGGAAGGAAGTTCCGGCCGACGGATGAGGCGGCGGATAACACGCAGGTCGTTTGCCTCCTTAGCGAGACGGCAGCGAGGGAGATCGCCTCGGGTCTTTCCCCCGAGAAACTGGACGACCTATCGGACTTGGTAGGGACAAGCATCACGGATAATGATATACCGGTACGGATTGTCGGTATCTTTGAGGATGTCCATTATGAATCCCTGTATAAAGAGTTACGCCCGATGGGACTTTGGACCTCGGCTAAGAATCATTACCGCCGTTCGGTGCCGGAAAGATACGCTTATGTCAAGATCGCCGGCGGAAATCCCCGGACGGCTATCGAGCATATCCGGAAGGTAACGGATGAATTGATCCCGGGTTATCCGGCCGATATCCATTTCTTTGATACGGCGCTGGAGGAGCTTTACAGTAAAAGTGGGCGGCAGGGAGCGCTGATTACCGCCCTTTGCCTGATGGCCGTCTTTTTATCTCTCGTGGGAGTATTCGGACTGGTTATCTTTGAGCTACAGGGACGGGAAAAGGAGATAGCCGTGCGGAAAGTACATGGGTCCACGGTCCGGCAGATCCTTTGGATGCTGAACTCGTCTTTCCTCCGGATCACGCTCGTCTGTTTTATTATCTCGATCCCGCTTGCTTATTACGGGGTGAATGTTTGGCTACGAAGCTTCGCTTATAAAACGCCGATCTACATATGGGTATTTTTAGTGGCTTTGGTAATCATAATGACACTGACCGTATCTACGGTTACTTTCCAGAGCTATCGGGCGGCGATGGCGAATCCGGCGTCTAAATTGGGGCATTAAGGTTCATTACGAAAAAAGGACGGGTAGATTGATCCGTCCTTTTTTACTCATATATTATCTTGTCTCAGGTTTGGTTACCGTTCCCAATAACCTTCCATCTCCTCCAGCGTCTTTCCTTTCGTCTCGGGGACAAATTTCCAGATGAACAACGCCGCCAATATACCCATCACGCCATAGATCCAATAGGCCATACCGTGATTGAACGTATCGGTCAAGTATTGATTCTTATCCAGCATTGGGAATGTCCATGATACCAAGAAGTTGGCAATCCACTGCGCCGCTACGGCGATACTCATCACCGTGGAGCGGATCGAGTTCGGGAAGATCTCGGCCAGCAGCACCCAGCAGACCGGGCCCCACGACATAGCGAATCCCGCCGTATAAACCAGCATGCAGACCAATGATCCCATACCCACCGAACGCGTATAGAAAGTAGTTCCCAAGATCAACATAGATACCGCCATGACGAGCGCCCCGATAATCATCAACGGACGGCGTCCGAACTTATCCACCGTGAAAATAGCCAATACGGTAAACGACAGGTTCACCGCCCCTACCACGATCTGTTGCAAAAGGGCGGCGTCCGTGGCCGCTCCCATCGTCTTGAAGATCTCCGGGGCATAGTAAAGCACCACGTTGATCCCCACGAATTGCTGGAAACCGGAGAGCAACACGCCCACCAAGATGATCAGCACGCCAAACGACCGGATCGGGAACAGCAAGGCGATACAGAAACTAGCCAACAAGGCGATCTCCAACGCATTCGTATTACCTGCCCACGACAACAACCCGTAGCCGGCCAAGAACAGCGCCAGCCAAGTCCCCATAAACCGGAAGTAAGGCTTCATCGACGGAGCTTTCTCCTTGAAACTATTCCGTATATCCTCCAGCTCACGGCCAGCGTCCGCCTGATCCATCAAATGGCTCAAGACGCCCAACGCCTTCTCCGTACGCCCACGCATCACGAGATAACGAGGCGTCTCCGGCACGAACATCAAGAACGAGAGGAACAATACCGCCGGAATAATCTCGGAAGCGAACATCCAACGCCAGCCGATCGTATTCAGCCAAGCGGCATCTCCTTGAAGGGCGATCGTATAATTCACGAAATATACCACCAGCATACCAAAGATAATGGCAAACTGGTTCCATGCCACCAGATTCCCCCGGCGATCGGCCGGAGCCACCTCGGCGATATACATCGGCGATACCATGGAGGCCAGCCCCACACCGATACCTCCCAGAATACGATAAGCCACGAACGCATACATAAACGTATGATCGCCACTTCCGGGCATGCCGATAAACAGCTCCGGCCAAGCCGAGCCGATAGCGGAAAGCAAGAAAAGGATAGCGGCCAGTATCAACGTAGGCTTCCTGCCGTAACGCTGGCTGATCCACCCGGCGAACGAGGCGCCGAGGATACATCCGATCAACGCACTACTTACCACGAAGCCCTCCAAAGCGTTCGCCTGATCCAACGGAAATCCTTGCGGCTCGATGAAAAACTTACGCAAAGATTCCACCGTACCGGAGATCACCGCCGTGTCATACCCGAACAGTAAACCTCCCAAGGTAGCAACCAAGGTTAGAGCGAAAATATAAGTGTTGTTATTTTTCATGGAATAGATTTATAAGTGAAAAACCGAGAATTGAGAGCTGAAAACTAGGGCTTACGCACGATAATTTTCAATTTTCAATTCTCAATTTTCAATTATTTAGATGTGCAGATTTACAATCATCTCGTATAACTCCTGCTTACCGCTGATCTGTTTCGGCTCGCCGTCACGCAAAGCGATCGTACGAAGATCTTCCAGCGTAAGCTTGCCATCCTCGAATGCCTTGCCCTCACCGGCATCGAAACTAGCGTAGCGCTCGGCACGCATCTTGCGGTAATCTGAGTGCTCAAGGATATCGGCGGCGATCATCAAGGCACGGGCGAAAGCGTCCATACCACCGATATGAGCGATGAAGATATCCTCCAAGTCCGTAGAATTACGGCGGGTCTTGGCGTCGAAGTTCGTACCTCCGGTAGTCAAGCCACCTCCCTCAAGGATGACCAGCCAAGCCTGTGCCAGCTCATAGATATCCATCGGGAATTGATCCGTATCCCAACCATTCTGGTAATCGCCACGGTTCGCGTCAATACTGCACAACATGCCGGCATCGGCGGCGGCTTGCAACTCATGCTCGAATGTATGTCCGGCCAAGGTAGCGTGGTTTACCTCGATATTCAAGGCGAAATCCTTGTCCAATCCATAATGGCGAAGGAAACCGATCACGGTCTCCGAATCCACGTCATATTGATGTTTCGTCGGTTCCATCGGTTTCGGCTCGATCAGGAACGTACCCTTGAAACCGTTCTTACGGCCATAATCACGGGCCATCGTCAACATCATGGCTAAATGATCCTTCTCTCGTTTCATGTTCGTGTTCAATAGGCTCATATAACCCTCACGGCCGCCCCAGAACACGTAGTTCTCGCCCCCTAAAGCGATACAAGCGTCGATAGCGTTCTTGATCTGCGTGCCGGCGCATGCCACGGTCGGGAAATAAGGGTTCGTAGCGGCGCCGTTCATATAACGCTTATTGCTGAAGACGTTTGCGGTAGACCATAGAAGCTTCTTTCCGGTAGCGGCTTGATGCTCCTTGGCATGTTCCACCATCGTCTGCAAACGTTTCTCGAACTCGCTTAGCGTAGGAGCCTCGTCCACCACGTCCACGTCGTGGAAGCAATAGTAAGGAATATTACATTTGGTCATAAACTCGAAAGCGGCGTCCATCTTGTACTTCGCACGGGTGATAGCGTCCGCACTGTCATTCCAAGGGAATGATTTTGTTCCACCACCAAACTGATCACCTCCCTCAGCACATAAGGTATGCCAATAAGCCATAGCGAAGCGCAAATGATCCTTTAGTGTTTTACCCATAACTACCTTATCCGCGTCATAATAATGAAATGCCAACGGATTTTTTGACTCACGTCCCTCAAACTGAATCTGTCCGATTCCCGGGAAAAATTCTTTCTCTCCTTTAAAGTAACTCATAATAATATATATTAAAAATGTAAATAATTCAGCCGTTAAATAGATTGTTCCAATCGTTCCTTCCAAATCTCGAACGCCCCGCAATAAGCATTCGCCTTGAAACCGTCCGGCTCGATCACGTTGATCTTCTTCAAGGAAGCGAACGCTTCTTCCGCGTTCTTGTAGATACCGGCGCCAATACCGGCACCCTTGGCCGCGCCTACCGCGCCATTCGTATCATACAATTCGATCACCGTACCCGTCACGCCCGCCAAGGCATCCCGGAAGATCGGGCTTAAGAACAAGTTCGCGTTCCCCGCACGGATTACCTGAATATCGATCCCCATCTCATTCATGATATCCATACCGTATTTAAAGGCGAACACGATACCTTCTTGCGCCGCCCTAGCCATATGGGCCTTGGTATGTATGTTGAAGTTCAATCCATGAACCGAGCAATCGATCTGCTTATTCTGCAACATACGCTCCGCCCCGTTTCCGAACGGCAAGATCGAAAGACCATCGCAGCCGATGGGAACCGTAGCCGCCAAATCATTCAACTCATTATAGTTGATGCCTTCCGGCGCTATATTCCGTTTGATCCAAGAATTAAGGATACCGACCCCGTTGATGCACAACAAGACACCCAAGCGGGTCTGCTCCGTCGTATGGTTCACGTGGGCGAACGTATTCACACGGGAAAGCGTATCGTAATTCACCTTGCCGTTCACACCATACACCACTCCGGAAGTCCCGCCGGTAGCCGCTATCTCGCCCGGATTCAATACATTCAATGATAATGCGTTATTCGGTTGGTCGCCCGCACGATAGGTAACCGGCGTACCTTTCTTCAGTCCCAACTCGGCCGCGACCGAGGCGGTAACCTCGCCCTGCAAACCGAACGTCGGACGGATATCGGCAATCAGATCCTTACTGAATCCATAATAATTCATCAAATCCTCCGATAAGGCATTATTCTTGAAGTCCCAGAAAATCCCCTCCGACAAACCGGAAACCGTAGTCACGATATCCCCCGTCAGGCGCATAGCGATGAAATCTCCCGGCAACATGATCTTATGGATACGGTCGTAGATATCCGGCTCGTACTCCTTGATCCAAGCCAGCTTAGAAGCGGTAAAATTACCCGGCGAGTTCAATAGGTGGGAAAGGCATCGCTTCTCGCCTATATTCTTAAACGCACGCTCGCCATAAGGAACAGCACGGCTATCGCACCAGATAATAGATGGACGAAGCACCTCCATCTTCTTGTCCACCACCACCAAGCCATGCATCTGGTACGAGATACCGATCGCCTTGATATCCTCGCCTTTCACCTTCGCCTTGCTCATGGCACCTTTCATAGCGATCTTCACGTACGACCACCAATCCTCCGGATTTTGCTCCGCCCACCCCGGACGCAACGCCTTGATCGGGGCCTCTTCTTTGGGATAAAAATCCGCACCTATTGTTAACCCGGTCTCCTCATCGACGATAGAGACCTTGATGGAAGAACTTCCAATATCACATCCTAACAAACACATAATCGTATGGTTTTATATCTTATTAAACTTCGAACGTTGTTGATTATATTTCACCTTATCAAACCGATAATACCGGGCGGCACGATGGGCGACCCCATCTTGCATATCCTCCGTGGGTACCACGTAATCCAAGGAATTCATCTTCTTATGAAAATTACGCACGTCCATCTCACGGTTATAGATCACCTCGTACGTGCGCCTGAGCTGGAACGCCGTGAACTTCATCGGCATATAGTCGAAAATGATGGCGGGTTCCTTCTCTACCCAATTACGGATCTCCTGTATGGCAGCCTCGATAATCTCTTTATGATCGAATGGCAAGCGAGGAAGATCGTCGATAGGGCACCAACGGATCGAGTCGGATTTATCGGCCGGACACGTCTTCCTGCTATTCTTGCACAAGGCGAGATAAGCGACCGTGATCAACCGTCCGATCTTCACCTTGGAAGTCGCCTCCAGCCACATCACGTCCAACCGGTTCGAGGTACGGGCGGGAGAACCGAAACAACGGAATTGTTTCAATTGGACACGCTTCAAGCCGGTCGAATCATTCAGTATCCGATAGGCGGCGTCATCTAAATCCTCGTTCTCATAGATCAGGCTGCCGGGTAATTTATAGCCGATCAACTCGCCTTCCTCACTTTTCCGCTCCGCCAACAGCACGGTGAGCTTGTCATCATTGATGCCGAGAAGAACGCAGTCTACGGAAACATAGGGGGAAAGCATCTCTCTATTCTCGTTTTGTGTATCCATGATATCAGTAATTAGATTTGCGCAAATATAAGTATTTTTCTAAACAAAGCAATTACAAAAGGTCTTTTTTGCACCTCCTAATTGATTATTTTTCTGATATTTCAGTATCGTACATCATACAATATGCTATACAACACATAATGTAAGTAAAACAATTAGTATGAGAACAAATAATGAAGGCGCTTTCACGTACCTCTAACTTTTATTTCCTACATTTGTTATATTTATAAAACATCGGACATGAATCTAAAAAACATATACTTCTCTTGGCTGATTTATTGGGGTAAAATGAAGGGATTATTGAACGGGATAGCGGAAGCGATTATCCTACTCGCCTCCTTAGCCTCTTTCTTCGTATTGATCTACCAATTCGGCTTTGTACAGACACCCGATTCCGTCCATATCCTAGAGCGCTCCCGCCCATTCATCCTGCTAGCTTTTTTCACGGGCATAACACTCCGGTACGTGGTGAGGTTCCAAGAAATCATACAGGAGAAAATGTTGTATCTCGATATCAGCATCTATTTCCTTTTATTCGCCGTATTATCCAGCAAGATATTTTTCAAGGATGCCATAGCGCACTCTTTGCCTTATTTGTCTTTCCTTACGAAACCTCTCTTCGTATATGTCTTATTATTGCTGCTTAGCACGATTCACTTATCCCGGCAGACGTTCACGCTGATGCAGACACGGATCAAGCCCTCGTTGCTTTTCTTGCTCAGTTTCGTGTTCGTGATATTGGTCGGGGCCGGGTTGCTATCGTTGCCGAACGCCACTACGCACCGGATTCCGTTTATCGACGCTTTGTTTATCTCCACGACCTCGGTATGCGTAACCGGACTAACCACCGTCGACGTAGCCACTAGTTTCACGCATATCGGGCATATTATCATCATGATTTTAATACAGATCGGCGGTATCGGGGTCATGACATTTACCTCTTTCTTCGCCCTCTCCTTCATGGGGAAATCCTCTTTTACGAGCAAGATGATGCTGAAAGATATGTTGAACGAGGATCGGACGGGAGGGTTGTTCCGGGTCATCTTAAACATTCTTTTCGTGACCTTGTTTATCGAGGGGATCGGCGCCTATTTTATTTATATGGACGTACGGGGAAGCCTGCCGGGAGGTACGCAGCAGGAATTATTCTACGCAATGTTTCATGCCGTGTCCGCTTTTTGTAACGCAGGGATCTCTACCTTGAGCGGCAATATGTACGATCCGTTAGTGGCGGATAAGTACAACCTCCATTTCTGGATAGCCATGCTGATTATATTCGGAGGCTTGGGCTTCCCGATCGTCTTCAATTACCTGAAACTCTTGCATCACTTGCTGATGAATGGTATCAAGATATTGATCGGTAAGCAAAAGCATTATATCCATACGCCCCGTATTATTAATGTACATACGTACATTGTTGTTATATCTACCTTGATCCTGTTAATTACCGGAACGGCTTTCTACCTCTTTTTCGAGTATGACAATACCTTGGGCGACCTTCCCCTGCGGGGGAAACTGGCAAATGCGTTCTTAGGCGCCGTCACGCCTAGAACGGCAGGATTCAACGTAGCGGATATGGCTACATTGGCCCCTCCGACCTTAATGCTGACGTTGATCCTTATGGTAATCGGAGCCGCCCCTATGTCCACCGGCGGCGGCTTGAAAGTGACCACCGTTTTCGTAGCTCTGGTTACGACCTTGAACGCCGCACGTGAGAAAGATAAAGTGGAAGTGAGAAAACGGGAGATCGCCCCATTCGCTATCCGCCGGGCATTCGCTATCATCATGATGTACTTCATGTGGGTGGCGATCGCTACGTGGGTATTATCCTATACGGAAAAAGGGGCGCCGCTGTTCTCCCTATTGTTCGAGGTTGTTTCCGCCTTGAGTACCGTAGGCTTGAGTATCGATTATACCCCTCACCTCACCCCTATCGGGAAAATCATCATTATCAGCACGATGCTGGTCGGACGTATCGGGGTATTGGCCTTCCTCGTAAGTTTCTGCAAGGAATACACGAAAAAGGACTATACATATCCACAAGAAAATATATTAATGTAAAAATAAGATAGCATGAAATATTTAGTAATCGGATTAGGGAATTTAGGACGTGCGATAGCGAAGGACTTGACACGTGTCGGCAATGAGGTGATCGGCGTAGACATGGATCTGCATCGTGTCGATATGCTAAAGAACGACATAGCGGGGGCGATCGCCTTGGACTCCACGGACAAAGAGGCATTGAGCACCCTGCCATTGAGCGAGATGGATGCCATTATCGTAACATTCGGTAAGGATTTCGGGACTTCCGTTCAGACCGTCGCTTTATTGAAGAGTCTGGATGCGGGCAAACTGATCGTGCGGGCGATCTCATCGATCCATGAGACTGTGATCCGTGCGATCGGGGTAAGCGAGATTATCACACCGGAAGAGGATTTCTCTACGATGTATACCTCCCAAGCGTCTTTAGGCGGCCTGTTCCGGCATTGGTATAAAGTAACCGATACGGAACATCTCTATAAGATCAAGACACCGGCCACTCTTGTCGGGCAAACCATCAAGAACATCGATTTCGAGGAGAATTTCGGTATCCATCTGATAGCGATCGAACGCCCTTACGAGAAAAAGAACCTGATCGGGCTCACACAGACAGAATACAAGGTTATCAGCCGCATCACCGAGGAATTGGTGATCGAGGCGGATGATCTACTGATCTTATTCGGGAAGATGGAGCTATTAAATAAAATAGCCAACATCTAAAACAAAACATAGGCAGACGATCACGATATAATCAGCGTCGTCTGCCTACGGCAAATATCAACGAAGCGATCAAGCCCCCGCTATCTCTATCGTATAGGAGGCATCGAAGACCTCTCCCGGTTCCAAATGCCATACCCAATCCCGGTCTTTATACTCACCCGTATAATCCACCCGGTCGCAACGCCCATACCAAGGTTCGATACAGACAAACGGAGCGTTTCTCGTAGGCGGAGACCATAAGCCTACCACCGGAGCCGTAAAGGTGAGCGAAAGGTACGGACGTTTCTCCACATCCAATAAGTCCACCCGCTTAATCTGGCTGTCCTCCAAGATAAACGTATCGATATCGAACGTATGGATATTCAACGGTAGCAAGCCGTCCACATCCAAAGGTACCGGACGAACCACGTCCCCTACGTACCCTTTTTCCACCAGCGCACGGTATACGAGATCTTTTTTCACATCGAAAGCAAAATACCCCCGATCCGGTTGATCCACCTCATAATTCGGGTACAGGAAAGCCGGATGAGCGCCAATCTGGAAATGCATCGTCTTATCTCCCGTATTCTTCACACGCCAAAGCACCTCCACCTTATTGCCCTCCAAACGATACCCGATCTCCAAAAGGAAAGGGAACGGATAGGCTCTCAGCGTGTCCGGGGTACTTTCCAGCGCGAAACGCAACTCGTTCTCCGCCTCATCGATCAACGTAAAATCCATATCCCGTGCAAAGCCGTGCTGCGACAGCGGATACACGGTTCCCTCGTTCCGATACTCGGCCTTCCATACGCTCCCGACGATCGGGAACAATACCGGGGAATGACGTTTCCAGAAAGCGGGGTCCGCTTGCCAGAGATACTCCTTTCCCGTAGCGTTCGCTACGATACTACTCAACTCCGCTCCATGTTCGGAGACACGGATCGTTAGTTCTTGATTTGATACTGTCTTCATTCCTTATGATAAGTTTAGTAATTGTTCGGCGGGAAGTCCCTTGCTTTTCAAGAAACCGTTCAAAGTCCCGAATAATAAGGGACGCCGCCGGAAATCTTCCAGATAAACCCGTTTCAGGCAGTCTACCGGCAGCGATACCGGAATGTATGGGATCAAGTTTCCATGCTCATAACGATAGAGCACCTCATCCGTAGCTTGCAGCGAGGCCAACCGCCATTCCTTATCCCCCACCGAGGAAGGCTGCTTCACCTCCAGACAGGCGTTACACAGCATCGAGAAAAAGCGGGAATCAGGCGTAAAGCCCGTGTGCTCCTCATCAAAAAAGAAGGTATCGTATTCCTTTTCCAATTGTGCCGTAAAATGGTTCAAGATAGGCTCCTTCTCATACTTGCAGGACAACAGGGAATAATTCTCGAACAGGCAAAGCTCGCCCAACGACTGATAGTCCAGCTCAAGGACCAGAGAAGGCTCGGCAGACTGGGCCGGCTCACCGGGTTCCTCATACAAAGGGATCACGTACATGCCTATCTCCGGCCCCACCAGCATCCGGCTGTCCTGTCTGAAAAAGGGCATCGCTTTCTTGCTCTTTTCCACAGGTATCCCTTTGCGTTCCTCATACAAGCCGATAGACTCCCTAAGCAAGGAAAGCCCATACTCGATCTCCTCTTGCGGCACGATATGCATCAACCCCTTCGCCGGAAGCGTGAAAAAGGAATCAGGCCCCGAGGTAGTCCGAAAGCTTTCGACAAAAGTGTTCAATGATACTCTACAATATAAAACCATACAATCTGTTTTTTGCCTCGCAAGGTAGAAAAATATTATCAGAACCGATATGCCTTCCGACAAGAATTTATCTTATTACGCAAGATCACTGCAACCCGGGTTGCAGTAAAAAGCAGTTCTACTTTGTAAAAGGAGTTGACTCGCATATCAAAATAATCATTATCTTTGTTCGGAATAACAAGCGAGTAAAAAAGACCGTACCGTAAATCAAGTATAAACCAATATAGTATACAATTATGAAACGTCGTGATTTTTTAAAGACCAGTGTCATCGCTAGCGCGGCTCTATCCTTAAATTTTGAAGGTCTGCAAGCGGCCCTTTCCACGAACACCGTAGCCGTAGAGAAGGCTCCCGATATGGTAGCCGTTATGGGTGGAGAGCCGGAGGTGATGCTAGATAAAGCCTTGGAAGCCCTTGGCGGTATCGGAAACTTCGTAAAGAAAGGACAAAAGATCGTGATCAAGCCGAATATCGGTTGGGACCGCTCTCCTGAATTGGCCGGTAATACGAACCCCCAATTAGTGAAAGCCTTGGTCAAGAAATGCTTGGAGGCCGGCGCCTCTAAAGTGACCGTATTCGACCACACCTGCGATAACTGGCAGAAATGCTACGAGACGAGCGGGATCGCCGAGGCCGTAAAAGAGGCCGGAGGTATCATCATGCCTGCCAACGATGAGAAATATTTCAAGGAAGTATCCATCCCGGGTGGCGTGAACCTGAAAAGCGCTAAGATCCATGAGGCCCTGATCGAGGCTGACGCATGGATCAACGTCCCCGTATTGAAGAACCATGGTGGGGCGAAGATGACTTGCGCCATGAAGAACTATATGGGAATCGTATGGGATCGCCGTTTCTTCCATCAAAATGATTTGCAACAATGCATCGCCGATATTTGCACTTGGCAAAAGAAACCGGTATTGAACATCGTGGACGCTTATCGTATCATGCACCAAAACGGCCCGCAAGGAAAGAGCGCAGCCGATGTGGCTACCTTGAAATCCTTGATCGCCTCCACCAATATCGTCGCTATCGACACCGCTGCCCTTCGCCTGTTCAACCAAGTGAAGAAGCTGGATATGGCCGCCGTAGGTCATATCGGTAAAGGCGAGGCTTTAAAGCTGGGTACGACGAATCTGGATAATGTCACGATCAAACGTATTAAGATATAATCGAGGATGAAGAAGCCTAATTACCTAAAAGGATTGCGGGTCGTACTCGCAATCCTCATTTTCGCACCCATACTTTTATTCTTCGTTGATTTCGCCGATGTATTGCCGGACAACCTGCACACGTTGTTGCATCTCCAGATCATGCCCGCTATTTTAGGGGGAATGGCGGGGTTGGTGGTCTTCCAATTCGTATTGGCTTTATTGTTCGGCCGGATCTATTGCTCGGTCATTTGCCCGGCGGGCGTATTGCAAGATATTATCAACCGGGTTTTCTGTATCGGAAAGAAGAAAAAGAAAGGAGTACGCAGGTTCAGCTATCATAAGCCTATGAATATCTTACGGTACTCTATTCTCGGGCTTACATTCGTATTGGCTGTTTTCGGGATGATCGAATTATGTACGTTGCTAGATCCGTACAGTAACTTCGGCCGTATAGCGAACAACCTGTTCCGTCCGGTCGTCATGTGGGTCAATAACCTGCTGGCCGACGGATTGGCACAGATGGATAACTATACGCTTTATCACGTCACGATCAGCAACGTGACGGTATTCGGCGTGATATCTGCTTTGGTTGCGCTACTCGTATTCATCATCATGGTCGTATTCCGGGGAAGGTTGTTCTGCAATACGCTTTGCCCGGTAGGAACGCTGTTGAGCCTGATCTCCCGGTATTCGTTTTTCCGGATCTCCTTTGACAAAGAAGCCTGTACGCATTGTGGTAATTGCGAGCATACTTGTAAGGCGGAGGCGATCGACAGCAAGAACCTCACCGTAGATACCTCCCGTTGCGTAGATTGCTTCAACTGCGTGTCCTCGTGCGCTAAAGGAGGATTGCAATACCGTTTCAAGCCTTCCTTCAAGAAAGAAGCCGAAACAGCTCGCACACAAACGGACGTGATCCAACAGGCTACCGCTCCGAACAGCCGCCGTACATTTCTCTCGGCAGGGGCTACCGTCGCAGTCTCCCTCCCGATCGTATCCACCATTGCCCAAGGAATGGAAAAAGGGCATGGCAAAGGGCGGCACGGGCAAGGTAAGCACGGCAAGAAATGGCCCCCTATCGTACCGCCGGGAGCGATCAGCTTAGAGCGTTTCAAGGATGTATGTACCGGATGCCAGATTTGCGTGACTCAATGCCCGAGTCATGTACTACGTCCCACGGGACTGGAGTACGGCTTTGATTATATGCTGAAACCCCGTGTCGCTTACATCGACAGTTATTGCAACTACGAATGCACGGTCTGCTCGGAGGTCTGCCCCACGCACGCTATAAAGCCGCTTACCAAGGAAGAGAAAGCTACTACGCAAGTGGGCATCGCCACCTTCTTCATCAACCGTTGTATCGTAAAGACGGAGGGGACGGACTGCGGGGCTTGCTCGGAGCACTGCCCTACCCAAGCCGTGCATATGGTTCCTTACGAGGGCACGCTGACCATCCCGCAAGTAAACCCGGATCTTTGCATCGGTTGCGGCGGCTGCGAATCGATCTGTCCCGTACGCCCGATGAGAGCGATCATCATCAAGGCGAACGAAGTACACAAGTTCGTGGAGAAGCCTAAAGAGGAAGAGGTGAAAAAGGTAGAAATAGATGACTTCGGATTCTAAGAGAAAAATGCTACCTTTGTCACAAATTTTTGATACATGACATTTGAATTACAGTATAACGATACGAAATCGAACGCTAGGGCGGGCTTGATTACCACCGATCACGGGGTAATCGAGACGCCTATTTTTATGCCCGTGGGTACGCAAGGTACGGTAAAGGGTGTACATATGACCGAGCTAAAGGAAGATACCAAGGCACAAATCATTTTGGGGAATACGTACCATCTGTATCTTCGTCCCGGTATCCAGATCTTGGAGCAGGCCGGAGGCTTGCATAAGTTTAATACATGGGATCGCCCGATATTGACCGATAGCGGGGGGTTTCAGGTATTCTCTCTTTCCGACAATCGTAAGCTGCATGAAGAGGGAGCCGAGTTCCGCTCGCATCTCGACGGCTCCAAGCATATGTTCACGCCGGAGAAGGTGATGGATATCGAACGCTCTATCGGTGCGGATATCATCATGGCCTTCGATGAGTGTTGCCCGGGAGATGCCGACTACAATTACGCCAAGCAATCACTGGGCCTGACCGAGCGTTGGCTGGATCGTTGTTTCGCCCGCTTCAACAGCACGGAGCCGAAATACGGCTACCGGCAAAGTCTCTTCCCGATCGTACAGGGATGCGTCTATACGGACTTGCGGCAGAGGGCGGCGGAGAACGTGGCCCGAAAAGGCGCCGATGGAAACGCTATCGGGGGACTGGCCGTTGGCGAGCCTACCGATAAGATGTATGAGATGATCGAGGTCGTAAACGATATCTTACCGAAAGATAAACCTCGTTACTTGATGGGCGTAGGTACCCCGATCAATTTACTGGAAGGGATCGAACGAGGCATCGATATGTTCGACTGTATCATGCCAACCCGCAACGGGCGCAACGGCCAACTTTTCACGCGTTTCGGTACTATCAATATGCGTAACAAGAAATGGGAGAACGATTTCTCGCCGGTCGATCCGGATGGACATTCCTACGTGGATACCTTATATAGCAAGGCTTATCTGCACCACTTGATCAAGGCGAAAGAAATGCTTGGCTTACAGATCGCTTCTATCCATAACCTCGCCTTCTACCTATGGTTGGTGAAAGAAGCGAGGGCACATATCATCGCTGGCGATTTTACTACATGGAAAAGTGGTATGGTCCGTCAATTAGCGAACCGGTTATAAAAAACGAGACAGATGAAATTTAAACTAAAACGGATCGATTGGTATATCATCAAGCAGTTTCTGGGCACGTACGTGTTCGCTATCGCCTTGATTATCTCTATCTCCGTCGTTTTCGATATAAACGAGAAGATCGATAAGTTCTTGAATCCGGATGTCCCCTTAAAAGCGATCATCGTGGATTATTACTTGAACTTTATCCCCTATTTCGCCAATTTGTTCAGTCCGTTGTTCACATTTATCGCCGTGATCTTTTTCACGTCGAAGCTAGCGGATCGTTCGGAGATCATAGCGATGCTTGCCAGCGGTATGAGTTTCCGTAGGTTAATGCTTCCTTATGCGGTCTCGGCTACGATTATCGCTATCGTGACGTTTATCCTGAACGCTTACATCATTCCCCCGGCGAATGAGACTCGTATCGATTTCCAGAACAAATATATCCGTAACAAGAAGGTGGATTACGTGAAGAACGCCCAATTGGAGATCGAGCCGGGTGTTATCGCTTATTTCGATAGCTATGACGCTCGCTCGAACATGGGATACCGTTTCTCTCTGGAGCATTTCGAGGATAAAAAATTGATCTCCCGTCTGACCGCCAAGTCGATCAAATACGACTCGCTTTATCAATGGACCGTTATCGATTATATGATCCGTGATTTCGATGGCATGCGGGAACATATTTCCCAAGGCTCCCGTAAGGATACGACTTTGACCATCGTGCCCTCGGACTTCCTGATTTCCGTGAATGATTGCGAGACGATGACAACGCCTGAACTGAATACGTATATCAACCGGCAGAAAAAAAGAGGTATCGGGAATATACAGACCTTCCAGATCGAGTATCATAAGCGCTTCGCCACGATCATGGCGGCGTTTATCTTGACTTCTATCGGAGCGTCGTTGTCTTCCCGGAAAATAAAGGGAGGTATGGGTATGAATATTGGTATCGGATTGGCGTTGAGTTTTTCTTACATCCTGTTTATGACGGTTACTTCCACCTTCGCTATTAATGGTTATGTGAGTCCTGCCGTAGCGGCCTGGATACCGAATATAGTTTATACATTTATAGCGATATTCTTATATCAGAAAGCACCAAGGTAATTGATTAACTCCTATATTGGTATAACTCTGCCAAATTTCATCCAGTTGTAGAGACGGGGTGTACTCCGTCTCTACAACCTAGGATTTTCAATTATTTCGTGAAATTAAGCCCAAACTCTAACGTTTTTGCGTTCAGAAGTAGTTGCAATACCATATCTACCATTTGCTGATAATTCTCCGGAACCATCGGTTTCAAGATAGGAGCTATCATGGTCAAAACCGGTACGATTAAATCCTTATCCGCATAAAAAGTAGCCTCACTTCCATCCACCTTCATGTTAAGAGGTAGACCATAATAACCTCCTAAATCAACCAAAAGCTTCATGATCTCGTCAATAGAGATACCAGCGGCCTCCAATTTGTCACCAGCAGCCTGTTGTAATAAAGTAGTCAAGACTGTCACATAATTTTTATCCACAGCCACCATAAATTTCCCGTCTACCACACAATATTGGATACTTGCCATTTTTGTGATCTCACCGATTCCTTTATCCTCAGAAGCCCCTATAGGTCTCCAAGAAACATCGAAGATTCCATCTTCCGGTAAGTTAACATTTACAGCGCTTACTTTGCCCCAAATCAAATTACTGATAGCTGGCTTTATCATACGCACGAGATCATCGATCGTAGAATTTCCGGTAACGATATTCGCATAGATAGCTTCCACGCCCGCTTTCAAGCTCCAATTACCTACGATAGAAGAAGTTAATTTACGAGTATAAACAACAGAAGCTACGCCCCCTTTCACCGTACCATTTACCGATACCACGCAATCGCCAACCGTACTCTCGCCGGTAAACGTATAAGTGCCGTCCGCTTCCTTCAATGCGGCATCGATAGCGACCGACTTATTTTCGGGGATGATATTGTTCAAGGTTACGGATGCCTTCTCCGCAGAGGAAGCGGCAATCACGACCGATTTACCGTCAACAGGGATTGTCACTTCACCCATTACCAGATAAACGCTCTTACCCTCGTACGTTTTCGACAGATCTTGCCAGTTACCGGAAGAACTTGAATCGTCATCATCACCACATGCCGTAAAAAAACCCATCGTGCAAATCACGGCAAATACATACAACAAACTCTTTCTCATGACTCTTGTTTTAAATTTAACATAAATAGCTATTAATATTATCACAAATATATCCATTCCAACTTCCACTAACAACAATAATTTAATATCAGATGTTCGATTCCTGTGTTTAGATCAAAAATTCACTACTTTTGTCGTATCAAATACTTAAAAACAATCTATCATGAAGAAAGTGTTTATCTCAATGACCTGCGTATTAATCGCTCTATCCGGTTGCACGAATGGAGGAAGCAATAAAGAATCCATGGAAGTCGTACTGAATATCAAACGGAAAGTAAAACCCGAATGTGTCTCCGCCTTAAAGGAATCATTCTTGAAATGCAAGGAAAGCACGTTGCTAGAACCGGGATGTATCGACTATGGCATGTACCAGTCCCTCACCGATAGCACCGAATTCTTTATCGCCGAGACTTGGAAAAACGACGGGGAATTACAAAAGCACGGCGAAACCGCCCATCTTAAACAACATCTGAATGAGATCAAAGATATGGGAGATCCTTCCTATAAAGGTAGTTTCCGGAAGATTTATGTCTGCCCGAGTGTAAACGATTAATCGTTAAGAATTGAAGATTGAAAATAAACGCTTCGTGAAGCTTGATTTTTAATCTTCAATTCCCTATATTTAATTACAAAAGATCTGACGCCAATTCAGATAACTCGCTTCGCTCGCCTTTTATCAAGTTGATATGGGCGAACAAGTCCTGTCCTTTCATCTTGTCGATCATATAGGCCAAGCCATTACTTTGGGCGTCTAGATACGGGGAGTCAATCTGTTGGATATCTCCCGTGAAGACCATCTTCGTTCCCTCTCCCGCACGGGTGATAATCGTCTTGATCTCATGCGGCGTGAGGTTCTGGGCCTCATCGATGATACAATAAGTCTCGGACAAGCTACGCCCCCGGATAAAGGCCAACGCCTCGATCACCAACTGGTTGTTCTTCTGCATATCGTCGATCTTACGGACATCGGGATTACCCGGGGCAAACTGAGTCTTGATCACGTTCAGGTTATCGAATAGAGGTTGCATATAAGGAGCGACCTTTTGCTTCTCGTCACCCGGAAGGAAACCGAGATCCTTATTCGCCAAAGCGACGATCGGACGGGCCAAAAGTATCTGTTTATACGTGCCGGCTTGTTTCAAGGCAGAGGCCAACGCCAACAACGTCTTTCCGGTACCGGCCTTTCCGGTCAACCCCACCAGCTTGATATTCGGATCGTTCAACACCTCGAAAGCGAAACTCTGCTCGGCATTACGGGGCTGGATACCAAAGTTCGTGCCTTTATCCACCTTCTTGATCTTATCCGTAAACGGATTGTAGCGAGCCAATACACTATTACGTACGCTTTTCAAGATAAAGCATTCGTTCGGGTCGAGCTTAGACTTGATATCCAACGAATCTGCGTCCACGCCTTCCGGAGAGCTGTAGATCTTGTCGATCAAATCGGGGTCTATATTCTCATAGGTCTCTTGCGCACGCTCGAAAATATCTACATTCACGACCTTATCCGTGATATAATCCTCAACGGGAATACCCAAAGAACGAGCCTTCATACGAAGGTTCACATCCTTGCTGACCAAGGTTGTCTTGATCTTCGGATTCTTCTCGGCGATCGTCAACGCACAAGACAAGATACGGTGATCTGGAGTTTTATCCGGAAAAGAATGCGCTATTTTCTCCTGGTACTTATCACCGGTCACGATATAGAGTGTACCTTTTCCCGGTCCTAGTGAGGCGCCTTTCAAGAACAGGTCATTACTGGTCAATAAGTCTAGCTCCCGAACAAACTCACGGGCATTATAATTGATCTGCTCACTCCCCTTCTTGAACTTGTCCAACTCTTCTAATACCACGATGGGTAGATAGATATCATTTTCCTGAAAGTTCTCGATGCACTTATAGTCATGTAATATGACATTCGTGTCCAACACAAAATTCTTCTTTGCTCCCATGGCCTTTCGATTTAATGATTATTGCTTCTAATATAAGAACAATTCTGACACGTTGATAGTTCAGGCCTGCTAAAATTAGTTACACACACCAATAATTTCGTCATATTGACCAATTCAAGGAAAAATATGTATCTTTACGAGGATTAAAAAATAGAGGAGGATAACGTCATGTTCACAAATTTCAATTTCCAACAAATACTTAGCGCATTCATCGTATTATTCGCTGTTATCGATATAATCGGAGCTATTCCCATCATCATAGAGCTAAAGGATAAAGGCAAGGATGTCAATGCGTTGAAGGCAACCCTAATCTCCTTTCTATTGTTATTAGGGTTCTTCTACGCCGGGGATATATTACTCAGGCTTTTCCATGTGGACATCGAGTCGTTTGCCGTGGCCGGCGCTTTTGTGATCTTCCTCCTATCTTTGGAGATGATTCTCGACATAGAGATTTTCAAGAACCAAGGGCCGATCAAGGAAGCTACGTTGGTGCCGCTAGTATTCCCGTTGCTAGCCGGAGCGGGATCGTTCACCACTTTATTATCGCTCCGTGCGGAATATGCCAGCGTGAATATTATCGTAGCCTTGGTACTGAATATGCTATGGGTCTACTTTGTTGTCCGCATGACACGCAAGGTAGAGAAAGTCTTGGGGAAAGGCGGCATATACCTGATCCGTAAATTCTTCGGTATCATCCTGCTGGCGATCTCCGTCAAGCTATTCATGAGCAATATCACCCTGCTAATGGAACAGATAGAAGCGAGTACGAAAGCAATATAGGATTTCCTTTAGAAGAGCATCCAGTTTCATCCTATTGAAACAAAGAGTTCATTAGGATGAAACTACAAGGCATCTATTATTTTCCGAAACGAGATGTGTCTATCGAATCATGTTCCCTCTCCTTGTAACCACCAAACTTCCAGACAAAAGATAATTTCAGACATCTCTCATCATTCAATTTCCTCATCCGGCTCCATTGATTGCCTTGGTTTATCTTGATGGTACGTGGAATGCTGCTGGCGAAAATATCGTCTCCTTTAAGTGTCAAGCTGGCACGGTCATTCAAGAAAGTCCATTTTAATCCAGCGGATATCTCATACATGGAACCCAAGTCGTATATACCTTGGATGGCACCGGGAGTCACGTATTGGCCGTCTATCGTCATTTTTAAATTCGGTTTATCACATAGGTTAAATGTGTTACTCATATGCGCTAACCCGAGATAAGCCTCACGGTTATATGAGATGCCGTGGAAGTTATCATTCTTCTCTTGCATCCTCCAACCTCGCAGTGTGATGCGGCTATTCCAAAAACGACCCACATTAAAAGGAATGATCACCGCCAATCCCGCTTCCAGACTATAATCCATATTCTCGAAACGAAAAACGGTCTTCAGTTCCGTATCGCTTTGATAAGGAAGTTGGGCGAAATAATCCGGCGTGTATTCACAGAACGCTACCAGCATATACTTTTGGCGGAAGATATAGACCATCTGCCCCTCATACGTGCGATAAGGTTTCAACAAGGGATTTCCCGCCACCTCCGAGTAAGAGTTTAGAGGCGTTACTTGCGGGGAGACTTGCCAATAACCGGGATAGGTCTTATCGCTACTTATATCGAATTGTAAAATATGTCGGGGAGAAAACGTATAGCTCAGGGATACGGTGGGAAACAACGCCCCCTCATTCCATAGGTTCATATTTTCCCGGCTAGAGGCGTAGTCAGACTTAAAATACTCCCCTTTCAGCCCGACCGTAGCAGAGAAACGCTCTCCGAAGCTTTTCGATACCTCGGCGAAAATATCAGCGATGTATTCCTTTTGTGTATTATCCTCCAACGCTTCCTCGTCCATCTCATAGCCAGCACCTTGCTCATATAAATACTCCGAATAGTTTTTCGACGAGGCGTAACCTCCATGCACGCCGTAATTCAATCCCCACCCGGAAGCGAAACTATGTGTCTTATTTAGGAATACGGACCAGCGGGATACATCCTGTCTCGTATTATTTATCATATCAGTCCGGGAACCATTCGTATTCGTATCCTGGTAATCAAGTACCGAGGGCGAATGATAACGGGTGAAATCCGCTCCTGCCGATATCCCGGCATGTCCGTCATATTGTAAACGTATATTATGAATAGCGGAGTGCCCGTCATCACGGACCAAGCTCGTACTCTCACTTTTATTTTCCGGCTTCGACAGATCCAGATATGAGGTAAAGGCATCACGGTCCGATAAGACTTTATCTCCCTTCAGATAATATGCCAAAGAGAGTTTATCCTCATTCGCGAACGTATAATCCATTCCCAGACGAACCGTTCCTCTATTTACATGGACAAGGGCCCGATTATGTTGGCTTATTTCCGTCATACCACTATTTAATGTATGGCGGGCCAACATATCCTCCCCCATCACATCCCGTCTCTTATTACCATTCAACAGGAAATCTATGCTAAAGCCCTTATTCGTATAAAGTAAATTCACATGCGCATCTCCCCCCGCATGGCGATATTGGGTGTAATCCACACCCGTTTCACCTTGCCAAGAAGGAGTCTCGGACTCATTCTTACTCAATACGACATTGAGTAACGCCCCCTTGACATTATATTTAGCTGGAGCGTTATACATCACCTCAGCCTTTTCGACCCTTGAGGCCGGCATAGTTTTCAGTAACTGGATTAATTGATCTGCCGACATTGTCGTCAACTGCCCATTCAAGATTATATTCAAACGACTGGCCCCTACCAGCTCCAGATTATCATTCCGCTCGATAAGCCCCGGTAAGTCCTTGATGATCTCAAAAGCGTTCGTGGCAGTCTTATCCTTCATCAGTTGAGGGACATCATACGTCAGCTTGCCTCCCTCCAGTTTCACTTGCGGGCGTTCTCCCTTTACGGTAATCTCGGCCAACTGATAATCTTTCTCCTCCAGCACCACCGTACCTACGTTGGCGGTAGTTATCTCTTTCTCTACCATATTATATAAGATGTGTTGGAAAATAAGTCGATACGACTGGTCTAGCGGATGATTCAATCGAAAATCCCCAAGCGTATCGGTAACCACGGCATCCACATATACAGAGTCGAGGGTCTGTAAAATCACCGCCACTCCATCTACCGGCTGTTCCTTGCCATCCATCACCTTCCCGGAAATACCTTGTGCCATAATCTCACCGAGACTCATCAGCAAGCATAAAATCATGTAGTAAATAGTACGTTTCATATCGGTTTGTTTTTATCATTTTTCGTTCATACAAAAGAAACGTATTCTTAAAAGAAACTATGTTACCACTCACTTACGAAGTCTTACCTTGTCTTATCAGGAATGTTATTTAGTCTTATCGCCATTTATCAAACCCAACAAAGAGGAACAAGGTAATCTAGAAAACACCTTCGGAAAAGTAGTATGAGTGGTATCCTTTATGCTAAATCTCACCTAAGGGAATTGCAGGAAAAAGGTTTCAAGGCCGCCGTACTCTTTGACGCGAAAACGTAAACTGAACATTAAGAGGTTCTAACTGTTGATATATCAATCAAATATTTGAAGATAACCTATTAAAAGTTGAAAATCATGTGTACAAGAGTAGTTTATTCGGGAACAAACGGGATGGTAGCGACTGGTCGCACAAGACTTTAAGCCGGCGCAACCGTTCAAGTTTATGGGTGTAAAGGATCTTATTTAGTCTTGGCTAACTATTTTTTGGGATAATATGTTCCATATTTCCTTTTACAACATTTGAGTTTCAATTAATATTTATATTTGACGTCAAAAATCTTACAATATGGATAAACAGTTCCTCTGCCTTGATTCACCTACGGACTTTATGGTTGGTAAATACATATCCGCCGATGAACTCAAGGAGTTTATAAATATTCCTTGTAAGATAAAAGCTGGGGTCTTTATCCTTTGCATGGAAGGGCAAATACGCTCAACTATCAATATGTCAGAATTGACCACTTCGAAACTCAATGTTGTAACGCTATTGCCCAATAGTCGCATACAAATACATGAGATATCCCCCGACATCTTGATCTATTTCATAGCGTTCTCTTTCGATTTTATGTGTTACACCAATTTTATCAAGAGTACGATGGGTTATCTACTGATGATTTACAGGTATCCGATTATAAAAATATCCCAAAACAGGGCCAACCTGATCACGAACTTCTACGAGCTTCTCTATCAATATGCCGTATATCCCGATATCTTGAACAATAAAGAGATGATAAAGGCCATTTTCATGATGTGTAGTCAAGGTATCATAGAAATATACAGTAAAAATTACCCATTAGAGAAACAGGAACTTACACGTCCATTACAAATCTATCAAGAGTTCCTAAATATGGTATTGAGATACTATACGAAAGAGCATAACGTATCGTTTTATGCCGAGAAGTTGGGCCTCACGTTCTCTTATTTCTCGACATCCATCAAAAAAGCGATCGGAGAGACTCCTCAAGAGATCCTCACGCAAACAATAATCATAGACGCTAAGGCTCAGTTGAAAGGGACCAACCGAGAAATCAAGAACATAGCGATGGACCTCGGCTTTAATAATCTATCGTTCTTTAATAAGTTCTTCCGTCGAAATGTAGGCATGACTCCACAAGAATACAGGGGAAAATCGTATACCTACTCTTGTTACCAGAGAACTCCCGACTAGCCGAAAGCAAAAATAGAACATATTATCAATAAAGAATTTTGCAGATTCCCTTTGAGAATCTTTACTTTTGTAAGATAATATAAAAAGACATATGATGGAAGGGCGGGAAACGGATCTAGAATACAACTTATTGATGGGGCTTACGGGAGCTAGCGTTAGCAAACATTTATTGGATGAGCATTTTACACTTTTATGGGCAAATGACTTCTATTACGATATGATAGGTTACCCCAAAGAAGAATATGAAGCTCTTTTCCACAATAAACCCGATTTGTATTTTAAAGGTTATGATGAAGCTTGGAATATATTATCCAAGAATGTTTACGAGACGATAGCTAATAAAGCCAGCGGTTACGAAACCGTTATCCAGATGCCAACGAGAAAAGGAAAAAGATGGACTAAAATCACCTCAACGTTTACCGACCAACTACAAGACGGCATCCCTATCTCCTATACGGTAATGACCGATGTAGAGGACGTAATGCGAAGGCGGATCGAGCAAACGATCACTTATGATAATATCCCCGGCTTCATATCCAAGCATAAAGTACATAAAGACGGCAGTTTTACATTGCTGGAGGCAAATGATAAATATATGGACTTCTCTGGTATCGATAAAAATTCTTTTTTATCTTTCAGTCCTTTCTCCCGTTTAGATGAAACAAGCCGTAATACGATGAACGCACATATCTCCTGTATGCTAAAAGGGGAACCTGTACATTTCGTTATCCAGTCGAAAGACAAAAACGGCAACGGCGCTTGGCTACAGTTGAACGGGGAATGTATCGGCTGGGAAGGCGACGAGCCTATCTATCTTATCGTTTACATCAATATCACCGACATTACCGAACAGAGGGAGTTGCAAAAGAAACTGGAGAAACAGTCAAAGCAACTTAAAGAAGCACTAAAGTCGGCGGAACAAGCCAACCAAGCCAAATCTGATTTTCTCGCCCGCATGAGTCACGATATCCGCACACCCATGAACGCCATCATGGGAATGGCGACTATAGCCAAAGCCCATGTAGATGAACATGAAAGAATACTAGATTGTATGGAAAAAATCAATGGAGCCTCTAAATTATTATTGAGTCTGATTAATGAGGTTCTCGATATGTCCAAGATCGAAAGTGGCAGGTTAATTCTTTCGGAGGATGAGTTCAATGTGGGTGAGCTCTTGCAAGACTTGGTCGTTATGATGCAACCGGAGATCAAAAACAAACAACAAACTTTAAATATACACGTCAAGAACCTGAGGCATGAGAATGTAAAAGGTGATACGCAGCGTATCAAGCAGGTATTGATGAATATCCTCTCGAACGCAATTAAGTATACGCCGGAGAATGGGCGAATCACGATAGAGATCTACGAGAAGGACCCTCATAATGGCATCGGAAATTATCAATTCGTGTTTGAGGATAACGGAAGAGGTATGAAACCGGAGTTTCTGGATAAGATTTTCGAGCCTTTCGAGCGTGCGAGCGATGATGAGATCAAGAGGATACAAGGCACTGGCCTCGGGATGTCGATCAGCCATAAGATCATTCAGATGATGGGAGGAGATATCAAGGTGGAGAGTGAATATGGCAAAGGTTCCCGCTTCACCATCGACATGCCATTGGTTTGCCGGGATCAGAAGCCCGATGATAAGATAGAGGTAGAAGGTTTAGAGGTTCTTGTGGTAGATGATGATAAGATCGCTTGTCTAAACACGTCTAGCTGTTTGCAAGAGATCGGGATAAACAGTGAATGCGTATACTCAGGTAGCGAAGCTATAGAAAAAGTACGACAGCATCATTTAGCGGAGAAAGAGTATTTCGCCGTGATCATTGACTTGAAGATGCCTCAAATGAACGGCATTGAAACAACCCGGCAAATCAGACGTTTCGTGGGAGCGGACGTACCGATCATCATTCTCTCCGCATACGATCTTGAGGAATATGAGGCAGAGGCTAAGGAGGTTAAGGCCAATGGATTCATCACCAAGCCTCTCTATAAGTCCAAGCTACTCCAAGTATTGAGATCTTTCCTTGACGAAGGAGACCAGCCGGAACCGATCCGCCCATTCAAGTTATCAAACGTCGATTATTCCGGCAAGCGCATCTTGCTGGTGGAGGATAACGAGTTAAATCGTGAGATCGCCGTAGAGATCATCGGCAGCACCGGTATCACTATCGATACGGCGATAAATGGGCTCGACGCCGTACATAAAGTCGCCCAATCGGAAGAAGGATTTTACCAGATAATACTGATGGATATCCAGATGCCTATCATGGACGGTTATGAGGCGACCCGGCAGATTCGTTCCCTCCAACGAAGGGATATCGCACATATGCCAATTATAGCCATGACCGCCAACGCTTTTTCCGAAGACGTGACAAACGCTATCAAAGCGGGCATGAATTATCATTTGGCTAAACCGATTGATATTGGGGCGTTGATGGGCATCCTTAGTAAATATTTACAAGCGCCCGCATAAAGTTTATCTTGCGTATTAAAAGTTCATGTAATAAAATTGTCTATTTTTAGCGATCAATTCGATTATAAGCATAAAGAGACTTCATGAACATCAGACTTCGTTTTAAGTTAATCGCTTTGTTGATCGTCCTATCGCTGGCCGGGCTTTTGGTTTTCCAAGGATACTGGCTGAAAGGTTTATATGATACATTATATAAACAGATGGAGATCAATATAGAGGAAGCGATGAAGATCGCCGACTATAAGGAGTTGTTCCTGCGCATCCGATCTATCAAAAAAGAACAGGGAGCGCTGGGACCTCAAACCCAAGATGTGTACTTCAGCTCAGAGCTAGATCCGTCTAATAAGCAGAAGATGGACGCAAAAGCTTCGATCCATCCGCAGAAAGAAGATCCTGACCTTAACCGGGAAGATATCTTCAAGACGGCAAATCCCGACTCACACATGAAACTACATATCGATTACGGGGATGAGGAGGACTTTAGCTCGATAGACTCTACCCTAACGGATTACCTATATGTAATCGGCGAGGTGGAGGACATGGTGCAGCAAGCGATGCACGCGAATATAGATTCTATAAAACCAATTGATTTCAAGACCTACAACAAATTATTAACCTCGGAACTGGAGGCAAGAAATATCGTAACGGAACATGAGCTGGTAACGATTTATAAACCAAACAACGGGGACGAGAAGGGTTGGATGCATCTGGACAAGCCAGAACGATTCACTACGTGGAAAAACCCCGTGCATTTCGATTACCCGCTCCATAACGAGAGCACGTTACAATATCGCCTGTTCCTCAAATCGCCGGCTAGCGTGATACTCACCCAGATGAAAGGCATCCTGATCTCCTCCTTCCTATTGCTTTTGCTGATCATTTGCGCTTTCATATACTTACTCCGCACCATCTTAAAGCAAAAGACCGTGGAAGAATTGAAGACCGATTTCACCAACAATATGACGCATGAGCTGAAAACCCCGATCAGCGTCAGCTATGCCGCCGTAGACGCATTATTGAACTTTAGCGATCCCGTCAACGAGAAACAGAAGAAATACCTGACGATCGTTAAAGACCAACTTATCCATCTTACCGGATTGGTGGAACAAATCTTGACACTCGCCGTAGAGAACCGCAGTACCTTCCGCTTGCGCCCCGAAACCATCTCATTAAACGAGTTGGTGAACTCCCTCATCGAGCAATACAAACTGAAAGCGAGCAAACCCGTGGAGTTTACTTGCTCCATCCCCGAGGATATAGAATTGGTGGCCGATCGTACCCACCTATATAATATGTTGAGCAACCTTATCGATAACGCGATCAAATACGCCGACAAGGAACCTTGCCGCATCGAAGCGACAGCCCGGCAAGACGATCACGAAACGACAATCTCCATAACCGATAACGGCCCGGGTATCAGCGAAGCCAACCAGCGGCAGATATTCGACAAGTTCTTCCGGGTTCCCAGCGGGAATATCCACAACGTGAAAGGTTATGGCCTAGGATTATATTACGTAAAAGACATGATGGGTAAACATGGAGGAACAGCCCGTGTGGAAAGCGTCCCCGGCAAAGGCTCCACCTTTACCCTGCATTTTAAATAATAATCCGAAAATCAAGTATCAAATATGGAAAAGATAAAAGTACTACTAGTAGAAGACGAGCCTACATTGGCCATGATCATCAAGGATACGCTGGATGGGAACGAGTTCGATATCACCCTAGCGGCGAATGGCGAGGAGGGCCTCTCCCGTTATGCGGAGATCAACCCGGACATTATCGTAGCGGATATCATGATGCCCAAGATGGATGGTTTCACGATGGTCAAATTGATCCGTAAGACGGATACGCACACCCCTGTCCTATTCCTATCGGCCCGTTCCGCGGCCAACGACGTGGTAGAGGGCTTCGAGACAGGCGGCAACGATTACCTGAAAAAGCCTTTCGGCATGGCGGAATTGATCGTGCGCATCAAGGCGTTACTGCATAAGGTGTCCGTCCAAAGACCGGAAGCCACCTCTTTCCGTATCGGGCTTTATACGTTCGATTCCATCACGCAGACATTGGTCTACCGGGGAGAGAAACAACTCCTCAGCAACCGGGAATCCGAGATATTGAAGCGCCTTTGCGACAATAAGGACCAAGTATTACCGATGAAAGAGATCTTGATAGACCTTTGGGGAGATGATTCTTTCTTCAACGCACGCAGCCTGCATGTCTTTATCACCAAGCTACGTCATAAGTTATCGAAAGACGAGTCTATCAAGATTTTGAATATCCGGGGAATCGGATATAAGCTGATCATCGATTGAATTGCTTCAATGCCTGTGCCATCTGGTCCGGGCATGAAGTTCCCCTTCCATGACAATCGATGCCAGACAAACGGCCGATAGCGTCTTCGATGCGCATACCTTTCAATAAGGCGCACATGCCTTGCCCGTTACCGTGGCAACCTCCTACAATCTGCACATTCTCGATCACGTCCTCCTTCGCGTCGATCACCATCAACTTAGAACAAACGCCTCCTTGAGGCGTATAGGTTATACGTCGTGTTTCCATTTTCTTTTTCTCTCCTTTTTATAAACGAGTCGCAAAGGTATAAATAAATTTAACTACATTTGTAGCATCTAATTTACAAAAACATGACATACGAGGAAACGCTACACTATCTATATACCAGCATCCCGGTCTTCCAACACAGCGGAGCTTCCGCTTACAAACCCGGTCTTGGTACAAGTATCGCCCTAGATGATTATCTGGGAAATCCCCATAAAGCCTATAAGACCATCCATGTAGCCGGGACAAACGGCAAAGGCTCGGTCAGCCATCTATTGGCGGCCATTCTCCGGCAATCCGGTTTCAAGGTCGGGCTTTATACCTCTCCCCACTTAGTGGACTTCCGGGAGCGCATCCGGGTGAACGGGAAAAAGATCTCCCAAGATTACGTGGTCGATTTCGTCGAGCGTCATCGTTCTTTCTTCGAGCCTCTCCATCCTTCTTTCTTCGAGCTGACGTCCAGTATGGCTTTTGAGTATTTCCGCGACCAGCAGGTAGATTACGCAGTTATCGAGGTCGGGCTTGGCGGTCGTTTGGACAGTACGAACATCATCACCCCGATCTTGAGTATCATCACGAATATCAGTCTGGATCATACGCAATTCTTGGGAGATACGGAGGAGAAGATAGCGGCGGAGAAAGCCGGCATTATCAAAAAAGGCGTACCCGTCCTTCTGGGGGAGGCAGAGAAACGCTCCGTTTTCGACCTCTTCCAGAACGAGGCGAGAAAGGCAGGAGCACCCTTCCACTACGCCTTGAGCATGGGAATGCTGGAGGGGACCGGAGGGTTGTCGATGGTACACTGGAAGTTCCCCTCCGTAGAATACGGCGAGGTGATCGGCGAGCTTGCCGGAGAGGTACAACAAGCCAACGCCATCACGGTGTTCTCCGCCCTGCACCTGCTCCGCGAGAAGTGCGGTGTTGACATCCTGCCCGAGGCCGTCCATGAAGGGTTCAGGCACGTGACCCAACTGACGGGTTTGATGGGCCGCTGGCAAACCTTGCGGACAAAACCGACCGTCATTTGCGACACCGGGCACAACGTGGGTGGATGGAAACACATAGCGGAACACCTGAATGCCATGAGAAGCCGTTTCCGCGAAATTTATATGATCGTCGGTATGGTGAACGACAAGGATATCGACGGCGTATTATCCTTGATGCCACCAGATGCTTCTTATTTCTTCACGCAAGCCTCCGTGGAGAGAGCGATGCCCGTAAAGGATTTCGCCATGAAAGCCATGCGGAAGGGACTGCCCGGAGTCCTTTGCGAAACGGTGGAAGAGGCGGTCGAGAAAGCGTTAAAAAGTGCCGGCAAGGATGACTTGATCTTTATCGGCGGAAGCACCTTTATCGTAGCGGACGCTCTCCCCTTGTTCATGAAAGAAGACGAATACAAATAATATAACTCTATAAAACAAATATCATGATAGAAAAAATTCATCAGAAACTAAGCGACTCGAAAGTCGCACGCTGGAGTGTACTCGCTTTGGCGGCATTCACGATGCTTTGCGGATACTTCCTTACGGATGTAATGGCTCCGCTTAAACCGATGTTGGAAGAACAGCTAAGCTGGACGAGTACGGAATATGGTTGGTTCACCAGCGCTTACGGTTGGTTCAACGTATTTCTTTTCATGTTGATTATTGGTGGTATCGTTCTGGATAAGATGGGTGTCCGTTTCACGGGTGTCGCTTCCTGTATCTTGATGATTATCGGTTGTTCCATTAAATATTACGCCATCTCGGACGCGTTTACGATGGAAGGAGAGCTTTTCGGATGGAAAGCGCAAGTGATGGTGGCCGCCCTCGGATACGCAATCTTCGGTGTCGGCGTGGAGACCGCCGGTATCACGGTATCTAAGATTATCGTACGGTGGTTCAAGGGAAAAGAGATGGCGTTGGCTATGGGCTTGGAGATGGCTACGGCTCGTTTGGGTACGGCCTTGGCTTTATCTATCACGGTTCCCGCCGCCAAGTACTTCGGTAGTATCTCCGCTCCTATCTTGCTTTGTCTTTGTATGTTGTGTATCGGTTTGATCGCCTTCCTCGTATTTTGCGTGATGGATCGCAAGCTGGACGCTTCGATGGACGCTATCGAGCAAGCCGAGGAGGAAGAGCCTTTCCGTTTGAAAGATATCTTATTGATCGTTACCAATAAGGGTTTCTGGTTGATCGCTCTGCTTTGCGTATTATTCTATTCGGCCGTATTCCCCTTCTTGAAATACGCTACGGACTTGATGGTCAATAAATATAACGTAGATCCGGAGTTGGCGGGAAACATCCCGGCTATCTTACCTTTCGGCACGATTCTTCTGACTCCGTTCTTCGGTAACTTATACGACCGTAAAGGTAAAGGGGCGACGATCATGATCTATGGTGCCTTGATGTTGATCGGCGTGCATTTATTATTCACACTTCCGATCTTGAATCAGTGGTGGTTCGCGACAATCGTGATGATCGTATTGGGTATCGCTTTCTCCTTGGTTCCATCGGCGATGTGGCCATCTGTTCCGAAGATTATCCCGGAGAAGCAATTAGGCACGGCTTATGCCTTGATTTTCTGGGTACAGAATATCGGTCTGAGTATGGTTCCCTTATTAATCGGCTGGATATTGGATACGTATTGTAAAATAGACAATGGTACGGGCAAACCGGCTTACGACTATACGATACCGATGGCAGTCTTCACCTGCTTCGGTGTACTCGCCCTCTTCATCGCCTTGATGTTGAAACGTGAGGACCGGATCAAAGGCTACGGCCTTGAATTGCCGAACATCCAAAAGGACGCCGATAAAGCCGAGGCCGAGATAATCGCTAAAGAGATGATCGCGGAGCCTTAATAAAGCTCATAACCCTAAATAAATGGAAGGCGCTGTAAACCAAGTTTACAACGTCTTTCTTTTTGATGACTGAAAACCATCGTCATTGGAACACACAAAAAGTTCGTTTGAAAAAGAGGAGTAGCGAAACAACTACAAATTGTAGCCAGTTGGAAAGACTAATTATCTCACAATATATTTATGCCTTTCATGAAAAAACACTATATTTGCATATTGTAAAATATTCAATAACATGATTTTAAGGCATCTTGATATAAACGGGTATCATTGTTATAAGGAGACCGGTTTTGATTTTGCGAAAGAAGTAACAGTACTTATTGGCAAAAACGGTACTGGTAAATCTTCTTTGCTTAAAGCGATATGTGACTCACTAAGCTTTATATTCAATAGCAGTGAAAAAAGTTGGGGATTTTCTTCATTAGCCAATGGTATCTCTGAACTTGGGGTAGCCAATATCCAACTTCGAGAAATTTATCACAATGAGAGAATGGAAGTGGCAGACAATGTAACATTACATGGTCTCGCTTTATTTCAAGGAATTGAGTTGAATTGGAAATTTTGTAAAATGAGCAAGACAAACTCCTATGTACAAAGTTCCTTATACAAAGACGCTTACATAGCTTTCATGAAAAAATTCAAGGAAACGGGTAAGCTTCCTGTGTTATCATATTATTCCGACCGTTATCCGCATATTAACACAAAGATGGGGAAAACCGTAAAAGAATATCTGGAGAAAGATGACATTTTCGCTCAAAACTGGGGATATTATCAATGGAATGACTTCACTTCATGTACGGAAATTTGGCAAAAAAGATTTATTAAAGCCAATAATCTATTGATGAGTTTTACCCGTTCATTGGAAAAATTAAAAAAGGAGAAATCATCTGCCGTAACTTCTATCACGCAACAGGTGAAGACTCTTAAATCAGAGATAGATTATGTAACAAAATATATAAGGCTGTTCACTGACAACTGTTATGAAGAGCTATCAGATCGATCAGATGATATTAAAGTAGTGGATTTGGTTATTGACGGGATCGATGAGTTCTTTATCAAATGCATTTTTGAGGATGGGGTAATCCGGCGTTGGGATGAGTTGCCTGCTGGTTATGAAAGATTATTTTCTATAATCTTTGATATAGCCTATCGTTCGTATATATTGAATGGAAGTACGGGTGAGCCAGAGGGGTTAGTTATCATAGATGAAGTGGACTTACATTTGCATCCAAGTTTAGAACAAGATGTATTGCAAAGACTAAAGAAAACTTTTCCACACATCCAGTTTATTATCGCAACCCATTCTCCATTGGTAATAAGTAATTTTCGTCAAGATGAGAATAATATTGTGATACAGATGGAACGTAATGCCGCTAATTATAAACACTATGTTTTACCTGATATCTATGGTATGGACTATAACTACACATTGTCGGAAGTTATGGGTACGGAGCCACGCAACAGTTATCTTAATTCTTTGAAAGAAAAGTACATCCGTCTTGCCCGCAGAGGAAAAAAGACCTCACAGACACAGGTATTAGAAACATTACGATCTCTGGTATCTTCTGAGCGATTTGAACAATTGAAAACAGAATTGGAACAAAGTGTTCAGGAGGGATAAAAGCTATGCGGCACATAAACAAAAATAATCCCAAAATAAGGAAAGAAGCTCTTACTATCATCCTCAAGCTTATCCAAAATCAGTGGATAGATGGAGAATATTATAATTTGACTTACGAAGATTTGGATGTATCGGAATTGGAGAATATTCTTGTAAAAGAACAAGAAGGATATTGCTGTTATTGTATGCGCACGCTCAGGCAGTCGGAAATAGATGGCAGTGAAAGGAATGTAACTCTTGAACATATTATTCCAAATCATATTTCCGAATCTGATTTTGAAAGAGACAAAGCAAGATATTCTGACTATTTCAAATTTGACAAGAAACACATCAAAGTCTTTGTTCATGGAGTATTGGAAGACAAAAAGAAACAACTTAAACCACCTCCCTTTCCACATTTTGTAGCCTATGATAATCTGGTGGCTTCTTGCGATGGAAGAACATTGAATAACTTAGATATAATTACTCCCCACCATTGCTGCAACAATTATAGGGAAGATAGATTTGTTGCTCCGTTATTTTACAAGGAGAATGTGGAGGATCTAATTCGATACGATTCAAAAGGAAATATCGATTGCGACGAAAAATATGTCCGCTATCTAGATGAGCGTGCCTTAAATTTAATGACTTATTCTTTTTGTCAAATCAGACGTTTTTGGAGAATAATCGCCCAGTCCGAATATACAGTAGATGATATATTGAATGCCAGAACAGACACGACAAGGCGTAATGACATAATTGATGATATAAGCGATAATTCGGATCGCTGGAATTCGGTTAGAAAAGAAATCGTATGGAAATTATTCGCAGACTATTCTTGGTTTTATTATTATTACACAAGACAACCAAGGATATGCAACACGGATATGCCTTATTCATAATTTCTTTTTTAGCGGTAATATTAATAAAAAACACCCTTGATTTTCGGAACGGCATATTGAAATGTGGCATTTATCCGTGGTCCAGCCATCCAAAAGGAAATCATATGTATAGGTCTTAACGCAGTGGCTTATATATTTCATTAGATCCTTATTATCAGTTAAGAATAGATATACAGCTTCACAAATGTCGTTTTGATTAAAAAGGCAAGTGAGCGTGGAGGTCTTGAATAGGACTTCCAATGTAATCTGACTTACGTCATTCCACGTATAAGTGATCGTACATAAATCCAGATCCTTCAATAACATCTGCGCCTTTCTTACCGGCAAACCAATTACTTGATGGGATAAGCTTATTATCTCGGAATAATCCTTTTGAGGATACTGATTTTGAGTTTCCATTGATTTCTGTGTTTATCATTCGCAGACAAAATAAGCTTACCGCCTGCTGATATACCATCAATCCCCTTGATAAAATATCAATGTCACGACTAATATTATCAGATGACAGAGATAAATGATATATCTGACTACGTATTTACGGTCGGTAACAATGCCCATCGTAATTTGTAGTTATAAATAAAATTAGGTGCGGTTGCTCTGGATATCTGATACAATAGTAAGATAACTCAGATTTAATACTTATTTTTGTAACAGGATCAATAAGAATTGACATGGAAACAACATTTACCAAAAGAAATAGTCATGGAGCCAACTTAAAACGTTGGAGAGAATGGAGAGGCATCAAACAAGAAGTGCTCGCCGACAAAATTGGGGTATCACAAGCCACCTTATCCGGCTACGAGAAAAAAGACGAATTGGAACCTGAGGTATTGGAAAAGGTCACGAAAGCTTTGGATATTCCGATAGAGGCGATCACGGAATTGAATGAAGGGACATCTATCAATATTTTTTCCGGCACGTGGCAAGATAACGCAAGCGGAAATGTTCAAAATCAAACATTCAATCCCATCGATAAAATAGTCGAGCTTTACGAACGATTATTAAAGGCCGAGCAAGAAAAGGTTGCCATGCTCCATGAAATCATAAAGGATAAATAAGTATCGATTATAGAGACCGTAAGCGAAAATGAGATAATCTTGACATTATGATCGAAATAACAGAATAACGATGTCAAGACCTTTTTACAAATAGAGAAAAAGAGGGAGAGACCTATGATGAAATCATACGTTTTCCCTCTTTTTCTTGCCTAAATACCCCTGTTTGGACTCAAAAGTAATAGAGTTAGGTAACACAAAAGGCTGTATTAGGCAACACGACCGTATGTATTAGGTAACGCAACCGTATGTATTAGGCGATACATACGGAAGAAACAGCCCTCGCATCCTATAGAATTGATCGATACACCCGTATAAAATGGCTATTTTCACCTAAAAATATGAGATACGATGAATTAATCTCGCTAGAATAAAAAGGCCTATTTCCATAAAACACTACAAGACAACCAGATGCTATTATTCTATGCCATTTTCGGAAACAAGGCGTACCTTAGCCCGGAAAAAACGCTTCTCCGGGAGTTTAGATTACAGAATGTCAAAACGTCAAACCTACTCTTTTACGCGTGATGCCTACAGCTATGCCCGCAAGAAGAAAACTAAAATTAAACTCAAAAATATACTTACAACATTATTATATACAATAAAATATTTATTTTTACACAAAATCTGTTGTTATGACAAAAGAACAATTCCTAAACGATCAGTATGTATCTGGATTTATCCAGTGGCTTCGTGATAAACTATCTAATTTCACCCATTCATATTACAATCAGAAAGAGAAGGAGGAATGGCAATGTACCTCTTTTTATGATGCTTGCCACAAATATAAATGGGGAGGTCTAAATTGGGAGGAAAACAATGCCTTATTGGAAAGTTATGCCAAACGACTTAAAGCGAGTATCCGAAATAATGACAACGAAGCTTGCCAAGATGCTTGCCTCGATATATTAAAATGGGGAGGCGTTATACGGGAAAATCAAGAAAGGATCAAGGCACAAACCAACCTTGTGAATTATCTAATGAAGGCAGAAGGGGTCTTAACCCGTGACTCTTTAGATATAAAGGATGAGATAATTATTATGAACTCAGGATTCACCAAGATTTATTCTTTATATATAAATGATTTTATCATCTACGATAGTCGTGTAGGAGCCGCTTTATGCTATTTGGTGAAACTATATTGTATAGAGCAGAAACAAGGCGGTGTCCCTTCTTCATTAAAATTCGCCTATGGTGATGCCCGAAATCCGGAGGTTAATCGGAATCCTAACAGCGACATTTACAAATTCTCTAAACTTGATCGAGGAAAAATCCATATTGAATGCAACCTTAAAGCCAATTGGCTATTAAAAGAAGTATTAAACTTCCCAGAATGCCAATTTAAAGACATGCGTTCTCTGGAAGCAGCCCTCTTCATGATCGGGTATGCAATTCCAAAAGAGCAAGAACAGCAAACATTAAAAACATACCGAATTATGAAATTAGCAGAAGCTCTCAGCTTACGAGCTGATTTACAAAAAAGAATATCACAACTGGAAGTCCGGCTAAAAAACAATGCCCGGATTCAAGAAGGTGAAGAGCCCGCAGAAGATCCACGGGGGCTTATGGATGAGTTGAATAATAATCTGAATGATTTGGAGACACTGATTTTCAGAATCAACCGAACCAACATGGCTACCCTTGCAGAAGGTACAAGCCTTACGGAAATGATCGCAAAGAAAGATATCTTAGCATTGCGCATCTCCGTCCTTCGTTCCGTCACACAATCGGCAACGGGCAGTTTAGAACGTTATTCGGCAAATGAAATCCGTTATGTCCGCACAATAAATGTGGCAGATTTACAAAAAGAAATAGATTCATATTCCAAGCAATTACGTGAATTGGACGTGAAGATCCAACAGCTAAATTGGTTGACGGAACTGATATAAAGCATAATTCAGGTAGTTCTTTTTAAATAGGGCGAGTATATCTCTGGCAATTGAGAATGAATTGTCGAACTTACTGCGAATGGAAGCGAGAGCGGAGCATAGCGCAAAAAGAATCGTAATGCTCAGTATTGTTACAAGCTCAAGCCACAGGTTGCATTGTTACTACCGCATACTGACTATAAAGAGAATGAGGGCGGGTCGGAGGGATTTTCTTTTAAGCAGGCATTTAATTATGGGCATCCTAATGGATATGGAGAAACAGGTCGCTGGCGGTATGACACTTATGGAGAAATTTTGGTGTGATTATCCTATTTGCCCATCAGATTAAGGTAATTCTGATCGGTAAACATTATCTTTGCGTATCATATAAAACAAACATTAAATACTATGATCTGTTTCCCTAATGCCAAGATAAACCTAGGTCTGAACGTGGTAAGCAAACGTCCGGACGGTTATCATAATATAGAGACCATCTTCTATCCGATCCCCGTGAAGGATGCCCTCGAGATCGTCGCCTCGGATCAGCCCAGTTTCACGCAAACCGGAATCCCGGTAGACGCTCCCCAAGAGAAGAACCTCGTCATAAAAGCGCTGAACGCCCTAAAGACGAGATACGAGATTCCCCCGCTAGAGATCCATTTGTTGAAAGCGATACCTTTTGGCGCCGGGCTTGGAGGAGGTTCCGCCGATGCCGCTTTTATGTTGAAGCTGGTCAATGATTTCTGCGGTTTGGATATTCACCCGGATGAGTTGGAGGCGATAGCGTCCACCATCGGAGCCGATTGCCCGTTCTTTATCCGTAACACGCCGGTATTCGCTACCGGCACGGGAAACCAATTCGAGCCCGTGGACTTATCCTTGAAGGATTATTATCTATGCTTGGTAAAACCGGATGTAGCCGTCTCCACCCCTGAAGCCTATTCGATGGTAACACCCGCCACGCCCGAGACCTCCTTGAAAGAGATCATCCGGCTACCGGTATCCGAATGGAAAGAGCGGATGGTGAACGATTTCGAGCGGAGCGTATTCCCGAAACATCCCGTGATCGAGCGGATCAAGGATACCTTATACGAGGGAGGCGCCTTATATGCCGCCATGTCCGGCTCCGGATCGTCCGTGTTCGGTTTGTTCGAAAAACCAACCCATTTCAAGGAACAATCCCTGTTCAGCGATTGTTTTCTATGGGAAGGACAATTATCATGAATCAAATAGAGACTTTTTTTGATACGATGGCGGAACGCTGGGACGCTGTCTGCGTACATGATCCGGGAAAAATCCGGACGATATTGGATCGTACCAACCTGCGGCAGAACGCCCGCATCCTCGATGTCGGTTGCGGCACGGGGATATTGGAAAGTTACCTGCTGCCGTACGAGCCCCGGCAAATCGTAGCGATCGATATAGCGGGCCAAATGATCGAGAAAGCACGCGTGAAATATCCGGATCATCCGCTCATCGAGTTCCTCCAAGAGGACGCTATGAGCTACGAGGGGAAAGGATTCGACTATATTATCCTGTATAGCGCCTACCCGCATTTCATGCGGCCGGAACGGTTGATCAAGCATATGAGCGACTTGCTCGTGCCCGGCGGTAAATTGGTTATCTGCCACAGCGAGAGCAAGGAAAAGATCAATACGCACCACCATCGGCACGCCGATCGATTATCGCTGCCCTTGCCCCCGGCCCGAGAGGTGGCGGCATTGATGGAGCCTTATCTTCTTCCGCTCGTCGTAGAGGATACCGAACAGCTTTACATCGTTTGCGGAAAACGTTTATCCTAAACTAATTATATATGAACAGAAAAACTAACTTAATTCCGGCATTGCTTCTTTCCGCCCTTTCGCTTTACGCCATGGAAGACGTGAAAGTAACGCAATTCCAGCACGCAGGCCCGTTCACGGTCAACAAGCCGATCCTAGCGGACAGCCTCAACGTAAACGGCAAGCCTTTCGAGGCAAAGAATCTATTAAAAGCGACCTTACCGTTCGAGCAAACGCTTGCGAACGCCACGGTACTCGACGCTGACACGGCAGGCGCGATCACCTTCGCCGCCCCGCAAAAGGGATATGCCCTGCATCTATTCTCTTTCTTCTTGAACAGCGACCGGTACGTAAAAGGCACGCTCGATATATCGGGTCCCGGGGCGTTCGAAGTATTCGTCAATGATAAACCAGTCGGAGCCTCTTCCGAGTTGGTGATGGAACCCCGCCGCTATCAAGTAGTCGTTAAATACCTGACAGCGGAAACAGACACTTGTCCTCCCAGCCTAAAGGCTACCTTCAAGAGCGAAGCGGAAGCGAAAGTCGTAGCTTCCTTGAACCCGGAGAAACGCTACACCCTTCTGAATATCCTAGAAGGAAAGGATTTCCAAGGCGTAAGTGTCTCCCCGAACGGGAAGTATGCCTTGGTAAAATACGTCAATCGATTCCCGGAGGGCAAGAGCGAATCGTACGGGCAATTGATGGATGCCGCTACGGGACGGGTCTTATTGCAAGACGGAAGTTTCTTGACAACCGCCAAATGGATGCCTAAAAGCAATCGATTGTATTACACCCGCACCGGTCTGGACGGTACGGAGTTGGTAACCGTAGATCCGGCGACCTACCAACAAACGGTATTAGTCCCGAACCTTCCGAAAGGGCGGTTCGTATTCACCCCCGATGAGTCCACGCTTCTCTATACCGTAGAAGAGGAAGGTCCCAAGGAAGGGACGGAATTGATCCGTGTATTAGAGCCGGCAGACCGTATCCCGGATTTCCGTGACCGCTCCTTTATCTGGCGGTATGACTTAAAAACAGGTTTGTACGAGCAACTTACTTTCGGGCATACGGACACTTATATCAATGATATCAGCGCTGATAGCCGCTATCTATTGTTCAGCACCAGCGACCGGGTGTACACCTCCTTACCGCACTCCCGCAACTCCCTTTATAAATTGGATTTGCAGACCATGGCGATCGATACGATCTGGGAGAAAGCCCCGTACGTAAACCAAGCCGCCTTCTCGCCCGACGGTAAACAGTTATTGGTAGCTGGGGCAGGCGACGCTTTCGACGGGATCGGACAAAATATCAAGCAAGGACAGATCTCCAACTCGTACGACGGGCAGTTATTCCTATACGATCTGGCAAGCCGTAAAGCCTCCCCTCTCACCAAGGACTTCAATCCGAACGTGATCGATGCCGTATGGAACCGCTTCAACGGGCAAATCTATATCCTCTGTGAGGATGAGGATTACCAACGGATCTATACGTGCGACCCGGCAAACGGGAAGATCAAGCAAGTAGCCGCCTCCGAGGATATTATCATGTCGTATGCGTTGGCCGACAACGCTCCGGTTCTCTTCTATTACGGACAGAGCGCGTCCAACGCCAACCGCCTTTACGCTTACGACCTGAAAGGTGGAAAGAACCGCTTGGTGTATGATCTCTCGCAAGATAAATTAAAAGATATCGCCTTAGGCGAGGTACACGACTGGAACTTCAAGTCGGATGACGGTACGACGATCCAAGGTCGTTATTACCTGCCGCCTCATTTCGATCCGAATAAGAAATATCCGATGATCGTTTATTACTATGGCGGTACTTCCCCGACGAACCGTGCGCTGGAGATGCGTTATTCCATGCATATGTACGCCGCTCTCGGATACGTGGTCTACACCTTGAACCCTAGCGGAACGACGGGCTTCGGACAGGAATTCGCCGCCCGCCATGTGAACGCATGGGGCCTGAAGACCGCCGATGAGATCATCCAAGGCACCAAGCTGTTCTGCAAGGAGCATTCTTTCGTGAACGAGAAGAAGATCGGTTGCATCGGTGCCAGCTACGGCGGATTCATGACACAATACCTACAAACCCGTACGGACATTTTCGCCGCCGCTATCAGCCATGCCGGTATTAGCGCGTTGAGTAGCTATTGGGGAGAAGGTTATTGGGGATATGGCTATTGCTCCGTAGCGAATGCCGGCACTTATCCTTGGAACGCCCCGGAGTTCTTTACCAAGCAAAGCCCGTTGTTCAACGCCGATAAGATCAAGACCCCGCTCCTGTTGCTTCACGGCAACGCCGATACGAACGTACCCATCGGGGAAAGTATCCAGATGTTCGCCGCCTTGAAGATCCTAGGAAAGACCGTGGAATTCGTGCAGGTGGATGGCGAGAATCATGGTATCGTAGGTTATCAGAAGCGTATAGGCTGGCAAAATACCATCTACGCATGGTTCGCCAAATGGCTGAAAGACGAGCCGGAATGGTGGAAAGCCTTATATCCGGATCGTACTTTATAAGAATATTTATTTGAACGAAAGCGTCTGTGTCTCCCGCAAGGGAATCGCAGGCGCTTTATTCGTTTGCTCAACCCCAGCTGTCATCCGGATCAGCTCCGTTTACGAACGGTAATTTTGATACAAAGATCCGTAATATATATACATATACTTGAGATAAATCCGAATATCTTTGTGATGTCAAACAATAACGATATCCTCATGAAAACAAAAGTAATCGTACTCTTCCTGCTAGGCTTCATACCAGCCTTCGCACAAGATATCCCAACTTCTAAAACAGAACAAAATATGGACAGAATCGAACGCTGTAAAAAGAATTACACCGAGCTATTCGGAGGCGAGGCATTGACCGGACAAGGAACAGATCCGGAAATGATGGACATTCTCCAGAAATTCATCTTCGGGGAGGTATTCCGCACAGGAGATCTTGATAAAAAGACCCGGGAGCTTATCACTTGCACCATATTAGCCACGATGCAAACCTTGCCCCAACTGAGCGCTCACGCCAAAGCGGCGCTAAACGTAGGCGTCACTCCCATCGAGCTACGGGAGGCAACATATCTATGTGCCCCGTTCATCGGTTTCCCGAAGACATTGAATGCCTTAAATACCATCAACGAAGTCTTTAAGCAACAAGGCATCGCTTTGCCTCTGGAGAGACAAGCTACCGTTACGGAAGAAGATCGCCACGAGAAAGGACAAGCCATACAAAGCCGGCTTTACGGCGAGGGAATCAAAGAGGCCATGAGGAACGTCTCGGGAAATATGGGTCCGGAAGTAGAGCGATTCCTCACCGAATTCTGCTTCGGAGATATCTATACTCGCAACGGGCTAGACCTCAAAACCCGGGAGTTACTGGCTTATTGCATACTAACGACCCTTGAAGCCGAAAGCCAACTACACTCGCATCTCGAAGGGAACTTACTGGCCGGCAATAGCAAGGAGACCTTAACGGCGGCGGTTATACAATGTCTTCCTTATATCGGCTTCCCTTCCGCTATCAAAGCGTTGAAGATCATTAAGGAATCCTCTCAGCCCGCCCCTGAGAAGAACTTAGTCCGCCTATCCAAGATCACGGTCGATCCCGCCCAGTTGGAGCGTTATAACGCCTTTCTGAAAGAAGAGATCGAGGCTTCCATGCGTCTAGAGCCGGGTGTTCTTACACTGTATGCCGTATCGGAGAAAGAACATCCGCATAAAGTAACCATCCTAGAGATTTACGCGGATCAAGACGCTTATAAAAGCCATATCCAAACGCCCCATTTCCAGAAATACAAACAAGGAACATTACAGATGGTGCAAGAGTTGGAACTGGTAGATAGCACGCCCCTGATCCCCGGACTAAAGATAAAATAAAACAAGAATCCCCGCTTTCCGGCACGAAGCCATCTAAGCGGGGATTCCATATATCCATGAAAATCTAAATTACTTGTTATTCGATCATTTGATATTCGGATTCAATTTATGCCATTCGGAAATAGCGGGAAGCACGCCCATAGCGATCACCTCGTCACGTAAAGCGCAAAGGTGCTTGTAGCTCTTCTCCAAGGCAGCCTCTTCTTCCGGTGTACCATGCACCTCTTTCAACGTTACGCCGTCTTTCGTAATCGAGGTCTCCCAAGCCATCATGATATGATCGAACTTACCGTTTGATACATAAGCGCCAGCCGGCCAACGGAACGGTTTACCACCCATTGCCGCGGCGATCATCTCGATAGATACATACGACGGGCTTTGGAAGGAAGAACGGCCACGCAAGGCGATAATGTTCGCGCCACCCTTCGTAACCTTTGTCTGTATCTCCGCCCATTGATCTTTCGTCAAGGCATCCGTACCGATAAGCTCAGTTAAAGGTTTACCATCCACTTTAGCGGTAGAGGCGAAAACAGCCATTTGCTCGCCATGGCCACCATACGTACGGCAATTCTCAACCTGATCCATAGAGATACCGAAATGTTTTGCCAACTCACTGCGTAAACGAGTAGAATCCAATGCGGCCAACGTCGTAACCTGAGAAGGTTTCAAGCCGGAATACAATAAGGTAATCAAACCGGTAATATCCGCCGGGTTAAAGATAACCACGATATGCTTTACGTCCGGGCAATAAGCCTTTACGTTCTTGCCGAACTCCTCGGCGATAGCGGCGTTTCCTTTTAGGAGATCCTCACGGGTCATACCTGCCTTTCTTGCGGCACCACCGGAGTTAACGATATATTTAGCGCCAGTCAAAGCCTCCTTGATGTCTGAGGTAAAAGTGATGTTTACACCCTCGAAACCACAATGGAATAATTCCTCGGCAACTCCCTCCAAACCCGGTGCGTAAGGGTCGTACAAACAAATGTTGGAAGTTAGTCCCATCATAATAGCGGTCTGTGCCATATTAGAACCGATCATACCTGCTGCGCCGACAATCGTCAGCTTCTCGTCTGTGAGTGTTTTCATAAGAAACCTTGTTTTTAAATGTTTATTTTTCTTTTCGACACAAAGATACGAGATTGAGAACTCTTGTCCTAATCATAAAAACGAATCCCCCATAAATAAAAGTTATGAATAGCGTCTCTATGATTATTCCAAGATTATCACGTACCTTTGCATTATGAAAACATTTAAACTAGACAATTGGTTGCCCACAACGAAGAAAGAAGTCGAGGCACGGGGATGGGATTACCTCGACGTGATCCTTTTCTCTGGAGACGCCTATGTGGATCACCCCTCTTTCGGGGCGGCCGTGATCGGTCGTGTATTGGAAGCGGAAGGATTACGGGTAGCGATCGTACCGCAACCGGATTGGCGGGGAGATTACCGGGATTTCAAGAAGCTCGGCGTTCCCCGGCTTTTCTTCGGTGTATCCGCCGGTGCCATGGATTCAATGATCAACCATTATACTGCCAATAAGCGATTACGCAGCGACGACGCCTATACGCCGGACCAACGTCCGGGAATGCGCCCGGATTATCCGAGCATTGTCTATACTAAAATACTGAAAGAATTGTATCCGGATGTCCCCGTCGTATTGGGTAGCATCGAGGCCTCATTACGCCGGCTTACGCATTACGATTATTGGCAAGATAAGCTATTACCGGGAATCCTTGCCAGTAGCCCGGCCGATTTATTGATTTACGGCATGGGCGAGAAGCCGATCAAGGAGTTGGTGCGCCGCCTAAAGTCCGGCATTCCTTTCAACGAGATCAAGGACATCCGCCAAACGGTTTATCTGGCAGACAAAGAGGATGCGAAAGACGATGATATCGTGCTCTTCTCACACGAGGAATGCCTAAAAGATAAATTGAAACAAGCGAAGAATTTCCGGCATATCGAAGAGGAATCCAACAAATACAATGCCTCACGTATCTTGCAAAAGGTAGGAAAACAGGTGATCGTAGTGAATCCTCCTTTCCCTCCAATGACGGAAGCGGAGATAGATGCTTCCTACGACCTCCCCTATACCCGCTTGCCGCATCCCAAATATAAAGGGAAAGTGATACCGGCTTTTGAGATGATCAAGTTCTCAGTGAATATCCACCGGGGTTGTTTCGGAGGATGCGCGTTCTGTACCATATCGGCGCATCAAGGGAAGTTCATCGCCTCCCGAAGCAAGGAATCGATCTTGAAGGAAGTGAAAGCGATTACCGAAATGCCGGATTTCAAGGGATATCTAAGCGATCTGGGAGGCCCTTCCGCCAATATGTACCGTATGAAAGGGAAAGATGAGCGGATTTGCGCCAAATGCAAGAAACCGTCTTGTATCTCCCCCGTCGTTTGCAAGAACTTGAATGCGGACCATACGCCGCTACTGGATATCTACAAAGCGGTAGATAGACTTCCCGGGATCAAGAAGTCGTTTATCGGAAGCGGTGTACGCTATGACCTGTTATTGCACCGTTATGCGGATGAGTCTTTAAACAAGGCAGCTCAAACCTATACCGAGGAATTAATCGCCCGCCACGTATCCGGCCGTTTGAAAGTGGCCCCGGAGCATACGCAAGACGAGGTGTTGAAACAAATGCGTAAACCGTCTTTCTCGCAATTCGGACAGTTCAAGAAGATATTCGATAAGGTAAACCGGCAATATGGGTTGAACCAGCAACTCATCCCCTATTTCATTTCCAGCCATCCAGGATGTACCGAGGCGGATATGGCGGAGCTGGCGGTGATCACCAAGAGCTTGCATTTCCAGTTGGAGCAAGTACAAGACTTCACGCCTACGCCGATGACATTGGCTACGGAGATGTATTATACCGGATATCATCCTTATACGTTGGAGAAAGTATATACGGCCCGCTCAAAAGAACAAAAGTTGGCACAACGCCAGTTCTTCTTCTGGTATAAACCCGAGTCACGCCGTCAGATCATGCAAGTATTGCAAAAGATGGGACGAAAGGATTTGATTGAGAAATTATTCGGACAGAGGGGTGACATGAATCCCGCTCCCAGAAAAAGAAGATAATAGGCTTTTGAGATTAGCTGTATCGATGAATTACGAGAGTAGTCGCATCGTATCACGGGAGTAGTCTTGATGGATAACGAGAGTAGTCTCGACTAGCGATGAGACTACTCTCGTTATTCCTTATGATTATTCTTTCACGGCGATCACCTCGATCTCTACCAAACCATTCTTCGGCAGTGTCTTAACGGCTACCGCCGAACGTGCGGGAAACGCACCTTCGAACTGAGAGGCGTATACCTCGTTCATAACGGCGAAGTCGCCCATATCCGCTAAAAATACGGTTGTTTTTACGACATCATTGATGCTATAACCTGCCTCTGCCAAGATAGCGTGAACATTCTTGAACGCTTGGGCGGTTTGTTCCTTTACGGATCCCTCAACGAAAAGTCCCGTAGCAGGATCGATACCCAGTTGTCCGGAAGCGAACAGCATATTACCTACTTGCACCGCTTGGCTATACGGACCGATAGCGGCGGGAGCGTTTTTTGTAGCGATAACTTTCTTCATTTTCTTCTTTAGTTTATATACATATTATTATTGTTGCTCGTTCATACGTTGGCGAACCACCTCGTACACCAGAATGGAAGTGGCTACAGATACATTCAAGGAGCCAATCGTTCCGAATTGCGGAATCTTTACCATATTATCGCAGATGCGCAAGTTCTCCGGAGACACACCCGTATCCTCCGCTCCCATCACGATCGCTACCGGTCCTTCATACTTCACCGCCGTATAATTCTCCGCCGCTTTCTCGCTGGCGGCAAATACCTTCACCCCGCTTTGCTGCAAGAAACGGATCGCTTGGTTGATACTCTTCTCCTTACAAACCGGCAATACATGCAAGGCGCCGGCAGAGGTCTTGATCGCGTCGGCGTTTACCGAAACGCTTCCTTTTGCCGGAATCACAATCGCATCGACTCCCGCACACTCGCAGGTACGGGCAATAGCGCCGAAATTACGCACGTCCGTAACCCCATCCAGCAATACGATGAAAGGATCTTTTCCTTGCTCATACACAAAAGGAATGATATCTTCCAAGCTCTGGTAGGTAACCGCCGACATAAAAGCGATCACCCCCTGATGATTCTTTCGAGTCAAACGATCCAAGCGTTCAGCCGGAACACGTTGTACCGGTATCTCACGGCCTCTCAGTACCTCAAATAACTCTTTGGATAGATCCCCTTGTAAATCCCTTTTCACAAGGATCTTATCTACCTCCTTATCAGCCTGTATAGCCTCAATCACGGCACGAATGCCGAACACCATCTCGTTTTCTTTCATACTTTATATAACGCAAAACTATTAATTTCACAAATGTAGGGATAAATAATCAATTCTTCAAACCTTCAGCCTTCGCATAGCATTCCCGGCATAAAGGCTCGTATTCGGATTGTTCCCCTAAGAAGACCCGTTTATCATTTCCCACGATACGATGGGATACGTAAGCCAAACGTCCGCATTTCACGCAGATGGCATGCACTTTCGTCACCTCATCGGCGATAGCGCATAGCTCCGGCATAGGACCGAAAGGAACTCCCTTATAGTCCATGTCCAACCCAGCCACGATCACCCGGATACCGTTAGCGGCCAATTGATTGCACACGTTTACCAATCCCTCATCGAAAAACTGGGCCTCGTCTATCCCCACCACATCGATCTCGGAAGTGAACAATAGGATACTGGAAGAAGAATCCACCGGAGTAGAAGGAATCGAATTACTATCGTGCGAGACCACGTTATCCTGCGAATAGCGGGTATCAATCGCAGGCTTGAAAATCTCCACCCGCTGCTTGGCGAATTTAGCCCGCTTCAAACGGCGGATAAGCTCCTCCGTCTTACCGGAAAACATGGAACCGCAAATCACCTCGATCCGCCCTTGTCCCGGATACTGGAATATATGTTCTTCTGAAGGCAATGTCATTACTTTCTCCTTTTTTGCCGGCAAAAGTACATAAAAAAGCGGAACCGCGGAAGTTTACTCACCGTATCACCGGTTCTAATTGTCACTGCACAGGCGTTGCAGTGTTACTGCATAAGCCTTGTAGTACTACTGCAACCCGGGTTACAGTGGGCATTGCCTATAGTGATACACGGTATAAGGCATCCATCGTCCGCCTCATTATAAATTAAGGTTGGGCCGGTCTATTTTCCAGTTGAGCGACGGTATCTTCCGGTTCAGTAAAAATCCGCCTTATTCCTTCATCCATTGCCTCTATTTTTGCCCGGTAACAAATAACTAGGTATATCTTATGAGAAGAATTTCATACATCCTGCTTCTGGGCATCCTTTTATCGGCATGCCAAAAGAACACAAAGTCCGAAGGCACGAACTTACCTGTCGAGGTGATCTCTCCAATAAAAAAGACAGAGATCGGCAGAAGTCGTGAATACACCTTTTTATCAAGGCCCTACAATGAGACGGTCCTATCTTTCCGCATCAATGGCCCCGTCTTGAATTTCGACTTACGGCCCGGACAAGCGTTCTCCAAAGGCAGCACGATCCTCTCGATCGATAACCGTGACTTCTTGATTCGCAAGCAGCAAACAGAGGCGCTCTATTCGCAAACCAACCAAGAGTATAAACGGATCGAGGCCCTTTACAAAAAGAATAACATCTCCGGAAGTAATTATGAGAAGGCGAAAGCGGATTTCCTTGTTGCCAAATCCAATTACGAGACCGCCGTCAACGCCCTAAGCGATACCCATCTGAGCGCCCCTTACGACGGGTATATCCAAAATATCCATATCGAACCTTTCCAAGACGTGAAAGCGACTGAGCCAATCCTTACCTTCATAGAACTGGACAGGCTCAAGATCGAGACCTATATACCAGAGGAAGTCGCCTTACACTTATATGATAAAGAAAAACAGAAGCTATGTCAAATAGGAATCCATTTCGATACGGCTCCCGAACGGACAATCACCCCTTCCGATTTATATGTGTCTAAAAGTACGACAAACAATAACCTCTCTTATCTGCTGACTGCCATTGTCCCTAATCCAGATATGGAATGGCTGGGTGGAATGAGTGGAATCCTCTCGATCGACCTACCCAAAGAAGAGCGGTCTCAAAATCTATGGCTTCCCTTAACGGCTATCTGCCATCGCCCCCAAAAAGGAGATTATGTATGGGTGGTCAAAGGAGACAAGGTAAACTCCGTTCCCGTCAAACTCGGTGAGCAAAGAAATAACCAGATAGAGATCGTGGAAGGAATCACGGAAAATGACCTTGTCGTATTGACAAGGCAACGTTTCCTTTCCGAAAATAGTACCGTAACCATCCAAAAATAAGTAAGATGCAAAAATTCATCAAATATTTCCTGAAAAACAAAGCGGTTACATGGCTCCTGCTAGTCCTGATCTTGGCAGGGGGACTGTTCTCTTACGCAAAGATGGGAAAACTGGAAGATGCCCCGTTTACGATCAAGCAAGCCTTGGTACTTACCCCTTATCCCGGCGCCTCCCCCTCAGAAGTTCAGTCCCAAGTGACGGATGTGCTGGAAGAAGCCATTCAATCCTTAGGCGAGTTATACTATCTGAAGACAGAGAACCGGGCTGGACTTTCCAAGATCACGGTCTACGTGAAAAAGGAAATCCGGGCCGACGAGATGCAGCAGTTATGGGATAAACTACGCCGAAAGGTAAACGACGTACAAGGCAAATTACCTTCCGGAGCGGGAACCTCCATCGTCAATGATGATTTTGGCGATGTATTGGGTGTTTTCTACGGATTGACCGGAGAATCTTATACCTACCGGGAACTGGAGGATCAAGCCAAACTGATCAAAGACGATTTACTGAAAGTAAAAGACGTGGCAAAGGTAGAGATCTACGGCATACAAACTCCCGTAATCGATATCCGGATAAACCCCACGATCTTATCCAATCGGGGTATTACGACAGCTGATATCAAACGGGCGTTCGACGGACAGAATAAAGTGGTAGACGCCGGGAGTATTCGCAACGGGGACACTCGCATACGTATCGAATCCACCGGTAATTTTTACTCCTTGGATGATATCCGTAACCTTACGATCGTATCTCATTCCGGCGAGCATTTCCGGCTAGGCGATATCGCCCGTATCGAAGAGGGTTACCAGACTCCGCCCCAAAACTTCATGCGCATCAATAACAAGCAAGCGGTCGGTATCGCTATCTCTACCATACCGACCGGGAACGTGGTCGATATGGCCAAGGCCGTGAAAAAGCGTATTCAATCATTTTCGGAGACCATGCCCAAGGGTTTTGAGCTCACCTCCATATACGACCAAGGATATGAGTCTGCCGTGGCCAACCAAGGATTTATCTTGAACTTGATTATCTCCGTCGTGACCGTAGTAGCGATCTTATTGTTCTTTATCGGTTTCAAAAACGGCCTTTTGATCGGTAGCGGATTGGTTTTCTCTATCTTCGCCACTTTAATTGTCATGTTCGCCAACGGGATCGCCTTGCAACGAATGTCTCTTGCCGCTATCATCATCGCGATGGGTATGTTGGTAGATAACGCCATCGTAGTATCGGACTCTGCCTTGGTAAATATGCAACGAGGCATGCGCAAACGTATTGCGATCATGAGGGCTTGCTCATCCACCGCCCTGCCTCTACTGGCGGCTACGGCTATCGCGATCCTCACGTTCTTGCCCATTTACTATTCACCGCATATCACGGGCGAATTACTTTCATCCTTAGTGATCGTGATCGGAGTATCCTTGATGTTCAGCTGGGTGTTCGCGCTTACGCAAACCCCATTCTTCATCCAAGAGTTTGTACGGCGCCCCAGACCGGACGAGTTAACAGGGGAATTATTCTCCGGAAAATACTATGATTATTTTCGGTCTTCCCTACGCCTTGTCATCAAATACCGATACGCTACAGTAGGTATCTTATCCGTTCTATTGGTTATCTCCGCATGGAGTTTCCAGTTTATCCCGAAAGTGTTCGTGCCTTCGCTCGATAAGCAGTATTTCACTTTAGATATGTGGCTACCGGAAGGTACAGCCATCGAGGAAACCGATCGATACGCTACTGATATGGCCGAATCCATCCAAGAATATTCGCAGACGGAAATGGTTTCCTCTTATATCGGACGGACACCGCCCCGTTATTATCTATCGAACGTTAGCTTCGGTCCCCAACCAAACTATGCCCAATTATTGGTAAAATGTAAGACATCCGGAGAGGCCCGGGAATTGCATGCCTTGCTACAAGACTCTATTCGCTTAAAATATCCGGAACCGCTCATCAAGGTGAACAAGTTTGAGTTAAGCCCGCTTACGGAAGCCTTGATAGAAGCCCGTTTCCTCGGACCGGACCCGGCGGTATTGGACTCTTTGGCTGGAGTAGCTATCGACATTATGCGAAGGAACCCGAAAGTAGCCGATGCCCGGAATGAATGGGGTAATATGACCTATATGATACGCCCGGTATATGATCCGGTAAAAGCCGGTTCCTTAGGTATCACCAAGGCCAATTTGATGGAATCCGTCAAATCCATCGAGGAAGGTGCGGTTATCGGGATTTACCGGGATGAGGAAAAGAAAGTCCCGGTCTTATTGAAATCGGAGACGAGCGGAATCAATGATCCCCATTCATTAGGCGATTTCTCGGTCTGGAATGGAGAGAAATCCGCTCCTTTGTCGCAAGTAACCCAACAAGTAACCTCTACATGGGAATATCCGCAGGTCAAGACCTACAACCGGCAATTGTCTATGGCAGCGATGTGTGGCGTGAAAAACGGTTACACCATGTCTGAGGTACACGGTGAGATTCGGGAAGAGATCGAGAAAATGAACCTGCCCCAAGGATATAGCTTCTTCTGGGATTCACAATATAAAGACCAGACGGAGGGATTACAAGCCCTTGTCAAATTCTTCCCGTTGGCTTTCTTGATGTTGGTTGTTATATTGGTCGCTTTATTCTCCAATTTCCGTCAACCGATAATCATCCTTTGCGTGCTCCCTCTCTCCTTAATCGGGGTAGCGATCGGTATGTTACTTACCGGGTTCGATTTCGGCTTTTTCCCGATCGCCGGATGGTTGGGACTCTTGGGTATGATTATCAAAAACGTAATCGTATTATTAGACGAGATTAACACGCAACGTCGTAACGGTATCTCTCCATACGACTCGATCATAGAGGCAACCATCTCAAGGACTCGCCCGGTCTTGATGGCGGCTACCACGACTATTCTAGGAATGGTGCCTTTACTTTTCGACGTAGCGTTCGGTGGAATGGCGGCGACTATTATCTTCGGACTCACCTTCGCCACCTTACTTACGTTATTCGTAACCCCGACGTTATACGCATTGTTTTACCGGATTCATTCACCTCACAAATAAACGATAAAAATGGACAAAGTATATATTATCAGCGGTCTCTTATCCTTCCTATCCTTCCCGTTAATCGCACAAAACAGCGATTATCAAGCGCAATATAGGGAAAAAGTCTTGGAATACAACCAAGACTTGAAAGCAGCGGGATACAACGAGGCCATGAAACAGGAAATGATCAAATCGGCCCGTGCGGATTTCAAACCGAAACTCTCGGCGGGAGGTAATTTCAATTATACCGGTAATCCGCTAGAATTATCGATTGATTTGCCATCTATGAGTTCCCCCCTTTATTTTCAAGGTAAAGATCTGAAATATGGGGCGACTCTCTCCCTATCACAACCGATTTATACCGGAGGCGGCATTCGTGCTAACTACCAAAAAGCGAAACAAGAAAAAGAGTTGGCATCCAATGAATCCGATCGTATAAAAAGCAATACCCTACACGACGCCGATATCTACTATTGGAACGCAGTAGCCCAACACGAGCTGGTTTTCGTGGCACAGGCATTTCGTACATCTATACAGCAACTGGTAGAGGTCGTACGCCACCGGGTAGAAGTCGAATATATCGATCGAAACGACCTTCTTATGGCGGAGGTAAAACTAAACGACGCGGATTTCCAGTTATTGCAAACTCGTGATAACGCCGAGATCGCACGTTTAGCCCTTAATTCTTTCGCTGGTGTAAACCCGAGCGATACCTTGCCGATCGATCATTCCGTAATCGCCCTCAAACAATTTATCCCTTTATCGGATGAGATAGATAACGCGATAACCAGCAGGCCGGAATACCGGATCGCCCAAAACAAGATCGAGTTACAGGAATCATCCCGGAAAATAGCAGATGCCCGTTTCTTACCCCAATTCCATATTGGAGTAGATGGAAGTTATTCCTCACCGGGCTATAACTTCAAATCCGACCTAGATCCGAACTATGCGATCTACGCCAAGTTCAGTATCCCGCTCTTCGAATGGGGAAAACGTAAGAGTACCCGCAACGCTTCCTCGTACGCCATCAATATGGCTCAACAGAATCTCAGCAAGGCGCAAGATAAGATCCGGCTGGAAATACAAACCGCCCATTACAACTATAAGCAAGCTATCGATAAAGTCAAACTAACCGAGAGCTCATTATCAAAAGCATCCGAAAGTGAACAAATGGCCATGGAGCGTTATAAGGAGGGGAATGTTTCCATCGTCGAGGTTATCAACGCTCAACTATATCATCAGCAAGCTCAGGTTAATTATATACAATCCAAACTAAACGCACAGATGGCGAAGACGGATTTCGAACGGGCAATTTATTATCTTCGCGAAAAAGAATAGGTCATGAAAGAAATATCATACGGGAAATCGGCATGTATCCTTTTGTTTTCGGCATTAGGGGTCTTTTCCTATTTCTTGCTGTTATATCATACGGAGCTACAAGAGCGCATCCCCGATATAAAAATTTCATTGATCGCTTTGTCCATCACGATAGCGGTATTCAACCTGTTCGGTTTCAGTTTACTGGTCAGCAGTAATTGGATGGCTACCAATTACCCATTGTATTATATCGATAAGAGCCGGATGTTATGGCATTATCTGCTGGTAGCGATCCTATTGCTACTTATGAATTGTACCCTGTTTATCTCGTTGAAATGGATCACAAGCATTGGCGATCCTTTCGTGATCCGGGCAAAAGGGGCCGGTTTAGTAATAGCCGTCTGGTTCGTGGAGATGATCATTTTCAGCCTTCTCTTGATTAATTATTCGATGCGTTATACATTGAATTTATATAAGGAGAAACAAAGATTGGAAGCAGAATCTATACAAGCTAAATATACCGCTCTCCAAAGCCAGCTAAATCCTCATTTCCTGTTTAATAGCTTGAATACATTGATAGCGGAGATAGAGTATGATCCATCTACGGCGGTCAAGTTTACGCAGCATCTATCCGAGGTATACCGTTACGTGCTCCGCCAGCAACAGTGCCAGATCGTCTCTTTAAAAGAGGAGCTTGATTTTCTGGATTCCTATATATTCCTCCATCAAGTCCGGCTGGGAGATTGTTTGTCGTTGGAATGCGATCTTCCCGACAACGTCATTGACCATCAATTGCCCCCACTGACACTGCAACTACTTGCCGAGAATGTCGTGAAACATAATTATATCGACGATTTTAACCCGATGACCATACGAGTATATACTGAAAAGAACGGTCGATATCTATGCGTCAGCAATACATTACGACCTAAAAAAGTCTCAAACGCATCCGGTAAAGGATTAAAGAATTTGTCGGAGCGTTATCAATTACTATGTAAGCAGGATATCCAAATCCGTAAAAATGATCACCAATTCACCGTATCAATCCCACTTATTTATGAATAATATTCAAGTAGCCATTATCGAAGATGAGAAACCGGCCGCCCGGTTACTGGAAGGTATGATAAAGAAATTACGCCCGCAATGGGATATCATCAAGATACCCGGAAGCATCGAATCATCCGTGGCTTGGTTCGCTTCCCATCCGCATCCGGATATCGTTTTTCTGGATATCCAGTTGTCGGATGGAAATTCTTTTTTATTTATAGAACAGGTTTGTCCTACAAGTCTCATTATCTTTACGACCGCTTACGATGAATATGCGGTCCGAGCCTTTACGGTAAACAGTATTGATTATCTACTCAAACCGATACGACAAGAGAGATTGGAGGAAGCCATCCAGAAATTCGAGCATGTCACGTCTAAGTACAACCAGAAGCTCTTAGAGCAAAATGATTTATTGGAAGTACTCCATTCCCTCACGTATCCCGGCAAGAAATACAGGACCCGTTTCCTTATTTCCGGCAACGAGAAACTGATCACTTTACAGGTGGAGGATATCGCCCACTTTTATTCATTAAACAAGATCACCTTCGCTGTCACACGCCAAAACAAGGAGTACATAATCGATTTCCCGCTGGATAAACTCATGGAACAATTAGATCCCGATAAATTTTTCCGGACGAACCGGCAGACGATCATAAATATCGAATCCATCGTGAAAATAGAGCCCTATTTTCAGAATAAGGTCATTGTCCACATAAAGCCGGAACATAAAGAGAAAATATTGGTCAGCAAAGAAAAATGGGCCTCTTTCAAGCTATGGTTGAATTATTAGACCTTTCGCCCATTGCTATAATACCGTTCTTTTCTATCGTCCCGATCCTTCTTATTCTTTTTAGGTTTGGGCTTATCCGGTTTCGCTGGTTTCCGATAGTCATGACGATGATTGTCACGATCCCAATGTCTATCTGAGTCATGCCGGTCGTCTCTCCAATGATTGTCATGGTGAATGGTACCCCAGCGGTAATTCCAATAGTTATCCTCATAGCGACGGCAGTCATGGGACGGGCGGCGATCCGGATATCTCGGATTCGCATACCATCCCCGATAATCATGGATACGTTGCGGATGCTCCCTTACAAAACGGACATATAGATTGAACTGGGCTGGAGTCAATATACGTTGGATCTTACGATCCCTTTCCATGCGCAAATCGTAAATATGACGAGCTGCCCGGTCCCAATACCGATAGTCACGGCGGGCCTCCTTCTCTATTTTCTGTCCGTACTTATGGATGATCTTATGGTATTCCGCTGCTTGGCGAGCGGGCAAATGCATCGCTTGCTCCATCCAAAGACAATTTTGACAATGCGGTTCATTCCACCCAAAACTGATCCAAAACTGGCTGTAAGCGGGTAAACTGCACAATATAGCCAACACACATAGTAAGCTGAATCGTTTCATGTCTTTTCAATTTTAAGTTAATAATAAAGCGAATCGTTTGTTCTTTTATCTAAGACTGCCCTACTTCAGAAAGGTTTAATCCTTGATACCCAACAAATCTTTCGCATTGGCAAGAGAAGCCTCTGTCAACGAGGCTCCGCTCAACATACGGGCCACCTCGTTCACACGTTCCTCCCCCTCTAATTGCTTGATACGGGTCAGCGTACGGTCTTTGGTATCCTTCTTATAAACAAAATAATGAGCTTGCCCCTTCGCCGCTATCTGAGGTAAGTGAGTGATAGCGAAAACTTGCATCTTTGTTCCGAGTTCTTGCATGATATCCCCCATTTTATCGGCGATATCACCCGATACCCCCGTATCTACCTCATCAAAGATAATAGTAGGTAAAGAGGTGAACCCGGCAATCATAGCCTTAATGCAGAGCATCAACCGGGAGATCTCACCTCCGGAAGCGGTTTGGGCTACCGGCTGCAATTCCGCGCTCTTATTGGCGGAGAACATAAATCGGATATCGTCCATTCCATCGCTCTCCGGCTCTTTGCGAGGAAGGATGTCCACACGGAAACGGGTATTCGGCATCCCCAACGGAATAATCATCTTGACCAATTGCGAGGCCATCGCCGTGGAAGCGACTTTACGCTGCTCGCTAAGCACTGAGGCCTGTTGAAGCAACTCTTTATACGAGGCATCCAATTGACTTTCTAACAAACCGATTTGCTCATCGAAAGAATCGATCGCACGCAATTGCTCTTGGTATTGATCCCGTATAGCGATCAATTCATCCACGGTGGAGACACGGTGTTTTTGCTGGAGCGTATAAAGGGTATTCAAGCGTTCATTCACCCATTCCAATCGTTCCGGGTTGAACTCTACATCTTCCTTTAAAACGTCTGTCTCGGAAGCCAGATCATTCAAGTCGATATAAGCCGAGCGGATTCGCTCGGAGATCTCCTTGGCTTTCGGGAAATATCTTTCTAAGGAATCCACGGTGGAAAGGGCTTCCTTGAGTATTTGGATGGCTCCTTGCTCCTCGCCGTCCAAGAGTTCGGTTACCTTATATAAAGAGCTTTTGATCTCCTCCGCATGCGAGAGAGTTTCTTGCTCTTGCTCCAACTCATCCTGCTCATCCGGTTGAAGGTTGGCTTCGTCCAATTGTTCCAATTGAAAACGGATATAGTCTTCCTCCTGCTTGCTTTGAGCCGCTTTGTCCCTCAAATCTTTCAGTTCCCTTCGCAACGCCTGATAACGGGTAAATTCCTTCTTATAAAGAATGAGCAAGATCTCATTTTCGGCCATTACATCGATCACTTTCAGCTGGAAACGGTTATCGCCCAACAATAGGTTCTGATGCTGCGAATGGATATCGATCAAGCGGCTTCCCAACTCTTTTAAGATCGTAAGGGAAACCGGAGAATCATTGACGAAGGCACGGGATTTGCCGGAGGCATAAAGCTCCCGACGCAAGATACAGCTATCCGCATCGTACTCAAGATCGTTACTTAGGAAGAAAGGCTCCAACTGATATTTTGAGACATCAAATACGGCCTCGATCACACATTTATCCGAACCTTTCTTTATACTCTTGCCATCCGCACGTTGTCCCAGCACCAATGACAAGGCTCCTAATATAATAGATTTTCCCGCTCCGGTCTCACCCGTTATCACCGAGAAGCCTTTATCAAAGCGGATATCCAAATTGTCTATCAAGACAAAGTTCTGTATAAATAAGGATTTCAACATAACTATTTTACCTTACTGGTTTTTGAAGCTCTTCCAAGCGAGTGGATTGTGCCGGATAGATCTCGAACAGCATCTTATAGCCCTCTTGCCGCTCTTGTGTGGTCGCTTTCGAATAAATCGCGATAATCTCATCTAATTTAGCGTCGGCGAACATTTGTAGAAGCACAGAAGTAGGCCGGGCTTTCTTTACTTCCTGCAAGGCGGGAAGCGCACCGATGATCGTCGTACGTCCGCGATCCGGATTTGCCGCCATTTCATCGAGTCCTTTCCGGTGATACGTGTACCACATTTCCCGGAAAGCGTCGGATGCGTTATCTTGCAAAGCCGTCGCTACGGCATGGCGGTTCTGGTTGCTATCAAAAGCTTTCCAGCCCGTCCACGACATCTCAGACTGGGCCATGTTCACGATTTGTTGGGCCTGCTGTATATAGGTAGTTCCACCTTTCGGGGCGAAACTATCGAAATCAAGCCCCAAGATCACATAGACGTAAAACACGATAGTGGCCGTAAGATTGCTGGTCAGCGTATTTGAGTTATAGTCTAATGGCTCTCCCTCCGTATATTCAAAATCCAACTGTTGGTCCCTAAAATTCAGAAGAGTAGTTGTATAACTGGAATTATAGACCGGACGGCGAGCTTGTATCTGGATCTCGCTCTTGAAGTTCGTCTCATCCAATTCATTCACGATAATCGTCATCGTACAATCGATCTTCTCATTGACAGCAAACGTGGCATCCGTCCATTTCCGGTTATTCACGAACTCAGTCAAGGAGTTCTGCAAGGTCGTGAAGATTTGCTTGTTAGCGGTCGCGATCTTGTCTCCGTTTACCGTGATACGGGCGTTCAACTCTTGCGCCTTCCCACAAAAAGGAGCGGCGCAAAGCATGAATAGATAAAACAGTCTTCTTACTTTTCTCATTTCAATAATGTTACCAACTTATTTACGATATCAGAGGCTACCTCCCGCTTCGTTTTGAGCGGATAGCTCGTTACTCCTCCGGCATTGTCGATAATCGTGATCTTATTGGTATCGCAACGGAAACCGGCACCTTGGTCTCGTAAAGAATTCAAGACGATGAAATCGAGATTCTTCCGCTTCAGTTTACCTTCGGCATGAGTGGCCTCGTCGTTCGTCTCCAGGGCGAACCCCACCATGACCTGTCCTTCCCGCTTGATCGCACCCAAAGAGGCGGCGATATCCGGGTTCGGAACCAAATGAAGCGTCATCTCTCCCTCTGTTTCCCGTTTGATCTTCTGCCCGGAAGCATTCTCCGGACGGTAATCGGCGACAGCGGCACATAATATGGCAGCATCGCTACTCGGGAATGCGGTTATCGCCGCTTGGTACATTTCCCCGGCAGACTCAACATCGATTCGTTTAATAGCCGGATGATGTGTTTTTAAAGAGACTGGACCAGCGACCAAAGTCACCTCCGCCCCTCTCTCCGCACAAGCTTCCGCTAAAGCGAACCCCATCTTACCGGAAGAGTAATTACCTATAAAACGTACGGGATCTATCTTTTCATATGTCGGACCTGCTGTTATTAAGATCTTTTTTTTTTCAAGATCTTTTTGAGCGGAAAAGAAGTCTTCCAAAACCTCGATAATCTTATCGGGTTCTTCCATCCGGCCTTTACCAACCAAATGGCTCGCCAATTCCCCCTCGGCAGGTTCGATAATCCGGTTACCGAATGAACGCAAGCGCTCCAGATTCTGTTGGGTACTCGGATGAGCGAACATATCCAAATCCATGGCCGGAGCCACGAATACAGGGGATTTGCAAGAAAGATAAGTAGTTATCAGCATATTATCGGCGATTCCGTTCGCCATCTTACCGATCGTGGAAGCGGTAGCCGGAGCAATCAACATGGCATCCGCCCAAAGCCCCAGATCCACATGACTATTCCATGTACCATCCCTATTGGAAAAAAACTCGCTGATTACAGGGTGGCTACTCAACGTCGATAACGTAAGCGGAGTGATAAACTCTTTTCCCGCCGGCGTGATAACCACTTGTACCTCGACTCCTTTTTTCACCAATCCCCGGATGATATAAGCGGCTTTGTATGCTGCTATACTCCCCGTAATTCCTAATATAATATGTTTATCTTTCAATGTCATATATCGAATCAATTTATCTTTGCCAGTAGAGACGTAGCACGTTGCGTCTCTACAACCTCAACAAAAGAATCTCTTTGGCTACTTTTGAGTTTATATTGCCATATTCGCCAAGTTTCCATCCCATTCGATCGATAGGTTCCACCAAAGCATCCAAGTCGGACTCCTTGATCCCATAGTCGGAAAGACGGGTCTTTAATCCCATGAAATGGAAAAAATCTTCCGTAGCCTCTATTGACTTTTGCGCCTTTTCATCGGCAGATCCTTCGGTAATACCAAATACGACCTCTCCCATCCGGATCAGTTTCGCCGCTTTCTCCTTACGCATATAGGTCATGACACCCGGCAAGATAACCGCCAAAGTCTGGGCATGATCCAAGCCAAACTGCGCCGTCAATGCATATCCCATACGGTGTGAGGACCAGTCTTGGGGTACTCCTTGGCCGATCCAACAGTTCAAGGCATTCGTAGCCGCCCACATCAAATTAGCACGAATATCATAATCATTCGGGTTTTGCAAGACCTTGCGGCCTTCTTCCACGATTGTCTTCATCAATCCTTCGGCAAAATAATCTTGAACCTTAGCGTTCACCGGATAAGTCAGGTATTGCTCGACCACATGGATAAACGAGTCAACGACACCGTTAGCCACCTGTCGCTCTGGTAAAGAATAAGTTACCTGCGGATCTAAGATAGCGAACTTAGGGAACACCAACGGAGACATGAAATTCAATTTCTCATGAACAGATTCCCGGGAAATTACCGCCCGTTCATTCATTTCCGAACCGGTAGCGGCCAAAGTCAGCACTACTCCTAAAGGAAGCGCTTTCTTTATCACGCCACCTTTCGATAAGATATCCCAAGGATCTCCCTCGAAAAACGTAGCCGAAGCGATAAATTTCGTAGCGTCGATCACTGATCCGCCGCCTACCGCCAGCAAGAAATCGATATTCTCCCCCTTCACCAACTCAACAGCCTTCATACAAGTCTCATAACGGGGATTCGCCTCAATACCACCAAACTCATAGGTATGGAAGTCTTTCAAAGCTGCCGTCACCTGCTCATAAATGCCATTTTTCTTAATGCTACCGCCACCGTATACCACCAGAACCTTACTTCCTTCTGGAAGTAACGCAGACAAACGGGCAATACTTCCTTTGCCGAACACAACCTTTACAGGATTGCAAAACTCAAAATTATTCATCGCCTTATTTTGAATTAAAGTCTCTCAAACGGATCTCTGTCAACATTTTCTTCGTATTCAACGGGAAATCGCCATTCATGATCCAAGAATAATAACCCGGATCCGACTTCAAGATCTCCGTTACCAAACGGCCTTTATACTTACCGAAGTTAATAACCTCCTCGCCTTTATCGTTGTAAACCATACGTCCGGCGAAATCCACATTATTCGAGTAGCAGGAATATTGGGAAAGGAAAGCTACGTCATTCTTCAAATCCGGATAGCGATCCAGCTGCGCTTTCAACACCTCATACGTAGCCAACGTATCAGCCTCAGCCGTATGAGCGTTCTCCAAGCTTTTATTGCAATAGAATTTATAAGCGGCAGATAACGTACGTTGCTCCATCTTATGGAAAATCGTCTGTACATCGATAAATTTGCGCCGGTTCAAATCGATATCCACACCCGCACGCAGGAACTCCTCGGCAAGCATGGGTATATCAAAACGGTTGGAATTATATCCGGCCAAATCACAACCCTCGATCTGGGTTGCCAAAGATTTAGCGATCTCCTTAAAGGTCGGACAATCTTTTACATCTTCATCGGTTATGCCATGAATAGCGGTAGATTCGGGGGGAATAGGCATACCGGGATTTATCCGGCGTGTCTTCGTTTCTTCTTTCCCATTTGGGAAAACCTTCACGTAGGAAATCTCTACGATACGGTCCTTTACGATATTTATACCCGTGGTCTCTAAATCAAAAAAGACCAGCGGGTTCCTTAAGTTTAACTGCATTATTTATTTATTAGTCATTCAACATCATCGGCATCAGCAACATGAGCAAGTCCTCGTCCTCATCATTCTCAGAAGGAACGATCAAGCCGGCACGTGAAGGGTCCGCTAATTCTAATACAACCTCTTCCGAGCTGATATTTCCAAGGATCTCGATCAGATATGTAGCCTTAAAACCGATGCTTAACTCCGTCCCGTCAAACTGACAAACAATACGCTCTTCCGCAGAAGTGGAGAAATCGATATCTTGGGCGGAAACCGTAATCAAGCTATCCTTCAAGTGCAACTTCACCAAGCTGCTCGCCGGATTAGAAAAGACAGAAACACGCTTTAAAGCATTCAAGAAAGAGATACGATCGATCGTTACCTTAAACGGGTTTTCTTGAGGAATCACACTATTATAGTTCGGGTAACGCCCCTCGATCAAACGACAAACCATCTCGAAGTTCGTGCAAGTAATATACGCATTGTTATCATCAAACTTAATCAATACTTGCTCCGACTCCTTCGCCAACAAATTCTTCAATAAATTAGCCGGCTTCTTCGGCAAAATGAAAGAAGCCCGTTCCGGGGATTTCACCGCCAAGTTACGCAAGCGAACCAATTTATGTCCGTCTGATGCCACGAACGTCAAATCATCCGTATGGATATCGAAATAGACACCATTCATTACAGGGCGAAGCTCATCATCGGCCGTGGCGAACAAGGAACGACTGATGCCGTTTAACAGCATCTGGGCATCCATCGAGATAGAGATAGCGTTATCATTCAACGGCTTCTGCTGCGGATATGTGTCCCCTTTCTGACCGATAAAATTATACTTACCATTCTGGAAATGAATGAAAATCTCCAAATTCTCATCATTGATATCAAAAGTAAGCGGTTGTTCGGGAAGCTCTTTCAGCGGATCGAGCAGTATCTTGGCGGAAACCGCAAAGAGTCCGGCACCTTGGGCATTCATGACGTCTACGGAAGTCACCAACCGGGTCTCGGCATCGGAAGCTGTCACCGTAAGCGTATTTCCTTCTAGGTTAAAAAGGAAGCTGTCCAGAATCGGTAAAGAGTTCTTGGAAGCGATAACCTTGCTTATAGACTGTAAACGTGATAATAGCGCAGTGCTGGATACATCGAATCTCATAGCTTTAATTATTTTATCTTGTTATATTATTATTTCACACAAACTACCATTTGGATGGGAAGAGACACGGCATGCCCCATCTCTACAAATTAACCCAACAAAATTAAGAAAATATTTTATTTGTAACCAACTATACTTTCAAAAGTTTAGGGTACAAAAAAAGCTTCCCTCCGCTTTATCGGAGAGAAGCCTCTTATATTCTTTATTATTCGCTACTTAATTATTTAGCGAAATAATCTTTTACTGCTTCGTTAGGGATCATTTCTTCTTGGAAGATGTATGCACCTGTTTTCGGAGACTTAACCATTTTAATCACTTTGGAATAAGTACGACCGTCACCTTTCTTAAATGTTGCAACTGCTTTTTTTGCCATCGTTTAAAATCTCCTATTACTTAATTTCTTTGTGTAACGTCATCTTCTTCAAAACCGGATTGTATTTCATCAATTCCAATCTCTGAGTAGTATTCTTTCTATTCTTCGTAGTGATATAGCGAGACATACCCGGCATTCCACTTTCCTTGTGCTCTGTACACTCAAGGATTACCTGTACTCTATTTCCTTTTGCTTTTTTTGCCATTTTCTATATCCTCCACAAATTATGCGTTCAAATAACCTTTTTCAGCCGCCATCTTGATAGCCGCATCCAAACCTAACTTATTGATTGTACGTAAGCCAGCCGCAGATATATTCAAGCTAACCCAGCAATCCTGCTCTACCCAGTAGAACTTCTTCGTAAACAGGTTGACATTGAACTTACGCTTCGTTCTTCTCTTTGAGTGAGAAACGTTGTTTCCAACCATTGCTCTCTTTCCAGTAATTTGACAAATTTTAGACATTTCTAATCTGTTCTTTTAAATTATACGAAATTTAAGTCAACTCCTGCTATGTGTCTTCCCTTTCTGAACTAGCATCATGAACAAAAACGAAGATTCTAATAGAGTCTTATCTTTACAGGGTGCAAAGGTAAGAATTATTTTGATTTATCCGCAAGAATTCTCAAATATTTTTTCCTCAACAAATCATGTCTTAAATTAGTTATAGGTATATAACAACATAACATGATATTCATTATGGCAAGAAGTTTTAAAGAAGCGATCCAGCATCGCCGGACACATTATGGAATAGGTAACAACTCTCCCATTTCCGACAACGAGATTCATGAGATTATTAAGACAGCGGTCACTCACGTTCCCTCCGCATTCAATTCGCAGTCTACGAGAATCGTACTGCTACTGGGTGAAAGCCACAAGAAGCTTTGGGAAATCGTAAAAGACACACTTCGTAAAATCGTCCCCGCCGAAGCCTATAAGGCTACCGAGGCAAAGATAGATAATTCTTTCGAGGCTGGCTATGGCACGGTCCTCTTTTTCGAGGATACAGCGGTAGTAGAAGGCTTACAGAAGCAATTTCCTTCTTATAAAGAGAATTTCCCGGTATGGTCCCAACAGACATCGGCTATGCATCAATTCGCGGTATGGACTATGTTGGAAGACGCCGGCTTCGGCGCTTCTTTGCAACATTACAACCCGTTGATCGACGAGGCGGTCGCTAAACAATGGCATATCAATCCGAACTGGAAACTGATCGCCGAGATGCCGTTCGGAACCTCTACCCAGGAACCGGGAGAAAAACAATTCGCCCCATTAGAGGAACGAATTTTAGTATTCAAATAATTATAATAATGTATATGGAATATGACATAGCAATCATAGGCGGTGGACCTGCGGGTTACACCGCCGCCGAAAGGGCTTCGGAGAATGGATTAAAAACGATCCTTTTCGAGAAGAACGCTATCGGTGGCGTCTGCCTAAACGAGGGATGTATCCCGACAAAAACTCTTTTATACTCCGCCAAGATACTAGACAGTATCAAAAGTGCCTCCAAATATGGTATAGTGGCGATGAAAGACCCAAGTTTCGACTTGGCAAAGATTATCGACCGGAAGAACAAGACCGTCCGTAAACTTACGCTCGGGGTAAAAGCCCGGCTTACGGGTAACGGCGTCACCATTGTAGAAGGAGAGGCACGAATCACCGGAGAGGAGTTTGGAAATATACGGATTCACTGTGATGGAAAAGAGTATTTAGTGAAGAATGTGTTAGTATGCACAGGCTCTGAAACCGTGATCCCTCCTATCAAAGGGTTATCAGAGGTCAAGTATTGGACTTCCCGGGAAGCCCTTGATCTCAACGATTTGCCAAAATCGTTAGCGATTATCGGTGGTGGCGTGATCGGAATGGAGTTCGCCTCATTCTTTAACAGTATGGGCGTAAAGGTGAAGGTAATCGAGATGCTACCCGAGATATTAGGGAATATGGATAAAGAAACCTCAGCGATGCTTCGATCCGAGTATAAGAAAAAAGGCGTAGAGTTTTTCTTGAATACCAAAGTTACAGAGGTATCGGGAGAGAAAGTCTTTGTTGAGAAAAACGGCAAGGCAGACACGATTGAAGCCGATAAAATATTGGTGAGCGTGGGCCGCCGTCCGATTACAAAGAGTCTGGGACTCGAAAATCTAGCGATCGAAATACAAGGGGCCGGTGTAAAGGTAAACGAACATATGCTGACTTCCCATCCACATGTATATGCGGCTGGAGATATTACCGGTTTTTCCCTGCTGGCACATACGGCTTACCGGGAAGCGGAAGTTGCCATACACCATATCCTAGGCATACCGGACGAGATGAGCTATAAAGCCATTCCGGCGGTAGTTTATACGAATCCGGAATTAGCGAGCGTGGGTAAGACAGAAGAGGAATTGGTAGCGAATGGGGAAAGTTTTCGTGTTCAAAAGATCCCGATGACCTATTCCGGACGTTTCGTCGCAGAGAACGAGAATGGTAATGGTTTATGTAAACTGATCACGGACGACGAGGATCGTATCATCGGTTGCCATCTACTAGGGAATCCGGCATCCGAGATTATCGTCACCGCCGGAATCGCTGTCGAGAATGGTTATACAGTCGATGAATTTAAGAAAAATATTTTCCCGCATCCGACAGTCAGTGAGATCCTCCACGAAAGTTTATATATCTAATAAAACGCCTAACTAAAACAGTTTCCTGATGCTTTGCATTCACAATACACAAACGGATCCATACTTCAATTTGGCCGCCGAAGAGTATCTGCTCAAGAATTTCAAAGAGAATATTTTCATGCTTTGGCAGAATGAACCATCAATCGTGATCGGTAAGCATCAGGATGTATGGGCCGAGGTAAATCTCAAATTCGTACAAGACCAACAAATCAAGATAGCGCGCAGGTTTTCCGGTGGTGGTGCCGTTTACCATGATCCGGGAAACCTGAATCTTACATTTATAGAGACCGGCCAGATTATGCAGACCGACAAATATACCATCCAGATCATGAATTTTATCAAGACATTGGGAGTACATGTCGAGGTGGATGAACGGAAAGGATTAACTATCGGAGGATTTAAAATATCGGGTAGCGCACAGAGTATCCATAAGAATCGGTATATGCACCATGCTACCTTATTGTTTTCCACCGATCTGGATAGGCTCGTCACCTCCTTGAAAAGTACATCCCGTCAAGCACCAGAGAAAACAGGAGGTAAACGATCGACATTCGTTAAATCTGTACGGAGTCCGGTCACGAATATCAGCGCCCATCTTCCGGCTTCTATCTCCATCCAGCATTTTAAGAAAGCGCTTCTTTACTATTTCACGATCAATAATCCCGGCATTCAAGATTATTATTTCACGCAAGCAGACTTGGAAGCCATCTATCGGCTTAAAGAGCAGAAATATGCTACAGCCAGCTGGAACTTTAACACTTATACACTATAATACAGAAACTTACCTTCTTGATCTTTGTTCTTATTATATACCGTTTGTAGAGACGGGGCACGCCCCGTCTCCCACTATATAACAATAATTAAAAAATCAAAATATGGCTACATTTGAGATAAAGATGCCTAAGTTGGGCGAAAGTATTACAGAAGGAACCATCATCTCATGGTCGGTAAAGGTAGGTGATACCGTAGAGGAAGATGATGTCCTTTTCGAAGTAAGCACAGCGAAAGTAAGCGCTGAGATTCCATCCCCCGTTGAGGGAAAAGTAAAACAACTTCTTTTTAATGAGGGAGACACCGTAGCGGTCGGTACAGTCGTAGCGATCCTTGAGATCGAAGGTGAAGGAGAGGATAACGGAGCTCAGCCGGAAACCTCGGAGGCTACTCAACCGAAAGAACAAGTCCCCGCTCCCGTCCCAGAGGAATTATCAAAGAATTCCCAAGAGGAAGATCGTTGGTATTCTCCCGTCGTATTGCAATTAGCGAAAGCTGCCGGTGTGTCGCAAGATGAACTGGATCATATTCCGGGTACCGGATATCTGGGACGTCTCAGTAAGAAAGATATTCAAACGTATATCGATCACAAAAATAAAGGTACGGAAATGCCGAAGCCGAAACAGGCTCCTGTTTCTTCCATGCAGCAAACGGCTACGAGCACGCCAACAATTACGGTAGCGCCGCCGACCGCTCCTTCCATGCCTATGACAGCGGCCACCCCATCCGCTCCACTCGCTCAAGGAGACGAGGTGAGAGAAATGGATCGTGTACGTAAGATCATTGCGGACCATATGGTATTATCGAAAAAAGTATCTCCGCATGTGACGTCGGTTATCGAGGTAGACGTGACCCGACTGGTTAACTGGCGTAAAAAAGTGAAGGATCAATTCTTCAAGCAAGAAGGCATCAACCTAACTTATATGCCGGCTATTACCGAAGCGACCGCCAAAGCGTTGAAAGCCTATCCATTAGTAAATTCATCCGTGGACGGTTACAATATCATCCTAAAGAAGCCTATTAATATAGGTATAGCGGTTTCCTTAAACGACGGAAATTTAATTGTCCCGGTTATACACGATGCCGATAAGCTGAACCTAAGTGGCCTCGCCTCACAAATAGATACCTTGGCGGCTAAAGCCCGTGAGAATAAGCTCGCCCCGGATAGCATCCAAGGCGGAACGTTCACGATTACGAATTTCGGAACCTTCAAGAGTCTGTTCGGCACCCCGATCATCAATCAGCCTCAAGTAGCGATCCTAGCCGTCGGTTATATCGAGAAGAAGCCTGCGGTAGTAGAGACGCCCGAGGGAGATACGATCGCTATCCGTCACAAGATGTACCTCTCACTCTCCTACGATCATCGTATCGTGGACGGAGCTTTGGCGGGAGCCTTTTTACGTTCCATCGCCGACGAACTAGAGAATTGGAACGCTTAATACATTATATATAATAGAACAACATGAAAAAGTATGATATAAAAACAACAGATAAGGAGACTCTCAGGAAATGGTTTTACCTTATGACGCTCGGAAGGGCGATCGATGAGAAGGCTCCCTCCTATTTATTGCAATCTCTCGGCTGGTCTTATCATGCCCCGTATGCCGGGCACGACGGGATACAACTCGCCATGGGACAAGTATTCGATAAGGACACGGACTTTCTCTTCCCCTATTACCGGGATATGTTGACGGTTCTCTCGGCGGGAATGACCGCCGAGGAGATCATCCTGAACGGTATCTCCAAGGCGACCGATCTGACCAGTGGCGGCCGCCACATGTCTAACCACTTCTCTAAGATGGAATGGCATATCGAGAACGTTTCTTCCGCTACGGCGACTCACGATCTCCATGCCGCCGGCGTGGCACGGGCGATGGTTTACTATGGACAGAAAGGCGTAGCGATTACCTCGCACGGTGAATCGGCCGCTTCCGAAGGCTATGTGTATGAGGCAATCAATGGCGCCAGCAATGAGCGACTGCCGGTTATCTTTGTCTTCCAAGACAATGGATATGGTATCTCTGTCCCCAAAAAGGACCAGACGGCCAATCGTAAAGTTGCCGATAACTTCTCTGGCTTCAAGAATTTACGTATTATCCATTGCAATGGAAAAGACGTGTTCGATTCCATGAATGCCATGACCGAGGCCAAAGAGTACGCGATCGCCAACCGGACTCCCGTAATCGTTCAGGCCAATTGCGTACGGATAGGCTCCCACTCAAACTCCGATAAACATACCTTGTATCGTGATGAGAACGAGCTTACCTATGTAAAATCCGCCGATCCTTTATACAAATTCCATCGCATGCTGATTCGTTACGGACGTTTCACCGAGGAAGAATTGAAAGAAATCGCGGATCTAGCGGCTAAAGACCTGAAAGCCGCCAATCGGAAAGCGATGGCCGCCCCCGATCCCGATCCGTCTACCGTCAAGGATTACGTCCTCCCGGAACCTTATCAACCTCAGAAATACAAAGAAGGTGTTCAAAACGAGGAAGGAGAGAAAGAAACGCTAGTTACGGCGATCAACAAGACGTTGAAAGCGGAGTTCCGGCACAACCCGGATACATTTATCTGGGGACAGGATGTAGCCAATAAAGAAAAGGGTGGCGTATTCAACATCACCAAAGGCATGCAGCAAGAATTCGGTATCGAGCGAGTCTTCAACGCCCCTATCGCCGAGGATTATATCGTAGGGACAGCGAACGGTATGTGCCGTTTTGACCCGAAGATCCATGTAGTGATCGAGGGTGCGGAATTCGCCGATTACTTCTGGCCGGCCGTCGAGCAATACGTGGAATGTACGCATGAGTATTGGCGCAGCAACGGGCAATTTACCCCAAACATCACTTTGCGCCTAGCCTCCGGAGGCTATATCGGAGGAGGGCTTTATCATTCCCAGACCATTGAGGGCGCATTGACCTCATTACCCGGTGCCCGGATTGTTTATCCCTCTTTCGCAGATGATGCCGCCGGACTGTTGCGGACGAGTATGCGTTCTAAAGGCTTTACGCTCTATCTGGAACCGAAAGCGCTCTACAACGCGGTAGAAGCCTCCACCTTTGTCCCCGAGGATTTCGAGGTTCCGTTTGGGAAAGCCCGCATACGCCGTCCGGGAAAAGATCTGACGATCATCACTTATGGCAATACGACCCATCTTTGCCTCAACGTAGCCGAGCTTCTTTACAAAGAAAAAGGCTGGGAACTGGAGGTTATCGATCTTCGTACCTTGATACCATTGGATAAAGAGGCGATCTTCAACTCGGTGAAGAAAACCAGTAAAGTATTGATCGTACATGAGGACAAGGTCTTCTCTGGCTTCGGAGCGGAAATTGCCGGTATCATCGGCTCGGAACTATTCCAGTACTTGGATGCTCCGATCCAACGGGTAGGTTCCCTATTCACTCCGGTTGGTTTCCATCCGGTCTTGGAACGGGCCATCCTCCCCAACGAGGAGACCATCTATCATGCGGCAAAAGAACTGCTGCTTTATTAGATCCACATTCGTTAAATCTTTAAAAGCATCACAATGAAAACAGGATTATTTTACGGAACGGGCACAGAGAAAACAACCTTTGTCGCCAATAAAATAAGAAAAGCTTTCGGGGAGGATCAGATCGATATCATCCCTATTGAAAGCGCATGGAAAAGAGATTTCGAGGCTTACGACCATATAATCGCAGGAACCTCTACTTGGTTCGATGGCGAGCTTCCCACCTATTGGGACGAGATCATCCCGGAACTGGTCACTTTAGACCTTAAAAATAAGAAGGTCGCTATTTTCGGTCTTGGAGATCAAACGAATTATCCGGATAATTTCGCCGATGGAGTCGGCATATTGGCGGACGCTTTCACCTCCTGTGGAGCGACTTTAGTAGGCGAGACCTCTTCGGATGATTATTTCTTTAATGCCTCCAAAGCCTTGAAAAATGGCAAATTACTAGGCTTAGTCCTCGATTTGGAAAACCAACCGGATCAAACCGACAAACGAATCGAGCGATGGGTGAAGCAATTGAAGGAGGCGTTTGGATAAAGAAGAATGCATCTTAAACTCGTAAACGAGAACTAAACAGAAAGCGTAACGAATCACTACACGGGTTTGTTACGCCTTCATTCTATACACCTGTCTTTCATACACATACTGTGCCAATATCTGCCATCGCCTTGGCACAGCTGTGCCACGCTGATGGCATACCCGTGCCATAGTGATGGCAAGCCCGTGCCACGCCGATGGCAAAGCTGTGCCACCTAGATGGCAAACATACTTTATTAGCGAGACGCTAATTAGTTAAACATTTGACTAATCCGAGAAAAAACGCTATCTTCGCGCCCAGCAAGTTTAAAAGAATTATAAGTAATGGTAGAAGGTAAAGAATTCCGGGAACTTATGTTACAAGTTGTCCGCACACGCATGGCATTTCGTCGGTCTATGCAACGAACGCTGAAAAAGAACAACGCCGGTATAACATTTGAGATGCTTCAAATCTTGAGTTGCCTATGGCACGAACAAGGTATCACCCAACAGGTCTTGGCAGAGAGAACGGCAAAGGATAAGGCTTGTCTGACAAACCTAATGAACAATTTAGAGAAGAAAGGCTACGTCCATCGGAAAGAAGATCCCGAGGACCGGAGGAACAAACTGGTTTTCCTAACCCCGGAAGGAGAAGAATTCAAAAAGCAAATTCGCCCGATCCTTGATCAGGTTTATGTACATGCGGAGCATATTATCGGAATAGAGAACGTAGAAACCATGTTATCCGAATTAAAAGCAGTACATAATGTCCTTGAGAATATATAAAAAGCACGTATTGAGCCTCTTTTGTATGACGGTCGCTACATTTCCGGCAATCGCCCAAACCGATTCGCTCTTTTTGACCATCGACCAGCTTTTCGAGAGAGGCGTACGGCATAGTCTGCAGATCCAAGCAGACGTCTTAAAAGAATCGATAGCGCAAGAGAGAACCCATACGGCACGTTCCGCACAATTGCCAGACCTGCAAATCGGCTTGAAAGGTGGATATGTAGGGCAACCGATCCTCTTTGAGCAAGGACTCGCCCATCCGACTCGCCCGGAAGCGCCCGATTGGTCCCAGAACTATGCCATCGACCTTACCCAACCGATATACCAAGGCGGTAAAATCCGGTATTCCATCCGGAAAGCGGATCTGGAGAAAGAAGTCGCCTCTTTACAAACGCTCACAGACCAGAGTGAGATCAAGCTCGGTCTATTAAATCAATACATCGGTCTTTTCAGCCTGTTTAAACAACGTGAGGTGCTTTCCCGTAATATCGAGGAATCGGAACGCCGCCTGCAAGATATCCGGCGTATGAAAAAAGAGGGACTGATAACCAATAACGACGTATTAAGAAGCGAGATGCAATTAACCAACGACCGCCTATCCTTGCAAGAAACGGATAATAGCCTCATACTGGTATCACAGCAATTGGATATCCTGATCGGTCTCGATGAGAATCTATTGCTCAAACCAGATACCACGTTACTGGACCAAACCGTATCTTTAGAAACTTACGAAGATTATGTAGCCCAAGCCTATTCCAATGATCCGGCGATACGTCTACTCCGGAAACAAACAGAGTTAGCCCAAAATGATATACGTTTGACTAAAGCCTCCTCGCTACCCAGCCTATCGCTATATGCGTCGAACACATTGGCACGTCCAGTCTCCCGAACATTAGCGGATATGTACAATAACAACTGGAACATAGGGCTGTCGCTCTCCTACCCTTTATCCTCTTTATATAAAAACAACCATAAGATAAAGGAAAGCAAATGGATGGTCTCGTTATATAAAAACGAGGAGGAACAGAAAAAGCAGAAAATCCGTATAGAAGTGCGCACCGCGTTCTTACGTCATAAGGAGGCCCTACAAGAAGTGGAAGCCTTGAAGTTATCCGTACGGCAAGCTCAAGAGAACTATAGGATCATGCAAAACCGGTATTTAAACCAATTGGCGATCCTAACCGACTTACTCGACGCGAACTCGGTTCTCCTCAACGCGGAGCTACAGCTCACGAATGCCCGTACCCACGTGATTTACACTTACTATCAACTACAGAAGGCTTGCGGCCGTCTCTAAAAAGAAACAACGACTATGGCAAACGAATTAAAAGAGAAACATCAAAGACTAAAGAAAGTAAGGACACGGAATATAGTATTAAACTCCATATGTATCCTTTTAGCCGGTTCCGGCATTTGGTGGACAGCCAATTATTTCTGGCGTTACATCAATTATGAGGTGACAAACGATGCCTTTGTGGACCAATATATCGCCCCACTAAATATACGTGCCTCCGGCTACATAAAAGAGGTCCGTTTCAAGGAACACCAGTACGTTCACCAAGGGGACACACTTCTCATACTGGACGATCGGGAATATCGGATCAAGGTAAAAGAGGCAGAGGCCGCGTTGATCGACGCCCAAGGATCACAAGACGTACTTCGTTCCGGTATCGAGACCTCCCATACGAACATCGCCGTACAAGACGCCAACATCGCCGAGGCTAAAGCCAAGCTTTGGCAACTGGAACAGGATTATCACCGATTTGAGCGGCTGCTGAAAGAAGAATCGGTCCCCGAGCAACAATACGAGCAATCCAAAGCCGCTTTCGAGGCGGCGCAAGCCCGATATCAGGCGTTGGTGGAACAAAAGAAAGCCGCTTTCTCCCAATTCACCGAAACCAGCAAGAAGACAACAGGAGCCGAGGCGGCGATCTTACGAAAAGAAGCGGATCTGGATTTAGCGAGGTTAAACCTTTCCTATACCGTTATAACCGCCCCTTACGACGGTCATGTAGGCAGACGGACCTTAGAGCCCGGACAATACGTGCAAGCCGGACAAACGATATCCTACCTCGTACGAGATAAAGACAAATGGATCACGGCCAATTACAAGGAGACCCAGATCCCCCACATCTATATCGGGCAAAAAGTACGTATCAAGGTAGACGCGTTGCCGGGAAAGATATTCAACGGGGAGGTAACCGCAATCTCCGACGCCACAGGCTCCAAATACTCATTGGTCCCGACCGACAATTCCGCCGGAAACTTCGTCAAGGTACAACAACGTATCCCGGTACGGATAGACTTGGAAAATCTATCGCAAGAAGATACGCAATACTTAAGAGCAGGCATGATGGTTGAAACAGAAGCCTTACGCAAATGATCACGATGAAAGAGCTTGGGGCACCGATCCGCCAATGGGTGCCGGACTGGTTAGGATTGATTTGCATCTTCATCGTTATCCTTCCGGTTACGATGCTAAACGGTTCGTACACCGGCAGTATGCTGGAGGTATCAAACACGCTAGGCACGAACACCGAGGATATAACCATGGGATATTACGCGGCAGCGGCGGGAATGGCGGTATCCTATCCGATTATTCCGAAGATATTAGAAGCCTTCTCTATAAAATTCTTATTGTTAGCGAATTTAGTCGCCCAGTTCTTCTTAAGCTGGATCTGTGCCCGCTCCCAGAACGCCGACATATTGATCGTCTGTAGTTTCGCGATCGGTTTCCTGAAAGGGTTTCTCATGCTGTGGTTTATCCGGTACGCACAAAAGATATTCAGCCCTAAAAATATACGTAGCCAATTCTACTCCTACTTCTATCCTTTTGTTTTCGGAGGGGGACAAGCGTCCATGCTTGTTACCGCACAGTTAGCCTACCATTACGACTGGAAATATATGTATTACTTCATGATGCTAATGATTTTATTGGCCATAGTAGTGGTAATCATCTGCTTCCGCCATAACCGGCCGATCAAGTCCATCCCCTTGGCCGATCTACACATCCGGGAAATGTTCATCATATCCACCGGATTGTTAATGCTTATGTATGTCATTAATTACGGGAAAGTACTCGACTGGATGGCATCCCCCAAGATTTGCCTTTATATCATGATCGCCCCGATATTGATCGCTTTATTTATTTGGTATCAATATCATTCGGAACGTCCGTACGTGAATCTGGCGCCTTTATACCAGCCGAAAGCCATTATCGGTTATTTCTATATGATGCTTGTCATGTTTTTCAGTACTTCGACTACCTTGTTGACCAGCTACCTGACCAGTATCTTAAAGGTAGACAGTACCCATACCTATTCCCTTTATACTTATTTGCTTCCGGGATATGTCTTGGGGGCGTTCATCTGTTTTTGGTGGTTCCGGTGGCAACGTTGGCGGTTTCGTTTCTTGATAGCGGGAGGAATGAGTTGTTTCGTCCTGTTCTTCGGGAGCCTTTATTTCGGGATCTCACCGGATAGCAGATACGAGATGCTCTACTTTCCTATATTCCTCAGGGGATTGGGCATGATGATTCTAATCATAGCTTTCGCCTTATTTGCCGTGGAAGATTTAAATCCTAAATATTTATTGTCAAACGCTTTCTTTCTCATCATTTTCCGTTCGGTACTATCCCCTATCATGGCGACTTCTTTTTACAGTAATATACTATATCGCTTGGAACAAAAATATATGTATTCCTTATCAGAAACCGTTACGCTGGCCGATCCTCTAGCCGCCTCACGCTATAATCAGGCGCTTGGCAACGCCTTGACCCAAGGGCATCCCTACGACGAGGCAGCGCAAATGGCTACCAATACACTCTATAATACGTTACAGCAACAAAGCTTATTATTGGCGTTAAAAGAGATACTGGGGTATTTATTAGTCATCTCCTTATTCATAGCGATCGTATCTCGTTTTATCCCATTCCATAAAACCATCCGTGTTACATTCGCCAAGACAGGAGATGATATGGTTTGATCAAACTATGCCCGGCTGCAAATCTATCAGCCGGCATCTGCCTTTTTGTCATTTATAGTTTATCCGAAACATTTTGGCATTCGTTTTGTATAGGAATAGGCGGATCTTGAGAATGATCAGGATCAGGAATACGCACAAAATAACAATAAAAATAATAAGATATTCAGACTATGAGCAGTAAACAAGGTAACATCGGAGTAACATCGGAAAACATCTTTCCGATTATCAAGAAGTTCTTATACAGTGATCACGAAATCTTCCTTCGTGAACTTGTTTCTAATGCGGTAGACGCTACCCAGAAGTTAAAAACGCTTTCTTCCGTAGGCGAGTTTAAAGGCGAACTCGGCGATTTGACCGTACAGGTTAAGTTCGATGACAAAACGATCACGATCTCTGACCGGGGTATCGGTATGACAGCCGAGGAGATCGATAAGTACATCAACCAGATCGCTTTCTCCGGCGCCGAGGAGTTCGTTGAGAAATACAAGAACGACGCCGCTTCTATCATCGGTCACTTCGGTCTTGGTTTCTACTCCTCTTTCATGGTTTCCAAGAAAGTAGAGATCGTGACGAAATCGTACAAAGAAGGCGCTGTTCCCATGAAATGGAGCTGCGACGGTACACCGGAATACTCCTTGGAGGAAACGACGAAAGAGGATCGTGGTACCGATATTATCCTGTATATAGACGACGAGAATAAAGATTTCTTGAACAAGGATAAGATCAATGGCTTATTGACAAAATACTGCCGTTTCTTACCGGTTCCTATCGCATTCGGCAAGAAGCAAGAGTGGAAGGATGGCAAATATGTAGATACGGACGAAGATAACGTAATCAACGACACCAAACCGGCATGGGTTCGCAAACCGGCCGATATGACCGACGAGGATTACAAGAAGTTCTATCGTGACTTATATCCTATGACGGATGAGCCGTTGTTCTGGATTCACTTGAACGTAGACTATCCGTTCAACTTGACCGGTATCTTATATTTCCCTCGCATCAAGAGCAATATCGACTTGCATCGTAACAAGATCCAGTTATATTGCAATCAAGTATTCGTTACGGATTCCGTAGAGGGTATCGTTCCTGAGTTCTTGACATTATTGCATGGTGTATTGGATTCGCCGGATATCCCGTTGAACGTATCCCGTTCCTATTTGCAAAGCGATCAGAACGTGAAGAAGATCTCCAACCACATCACCAAGAAGGTGGCAGACCGCTTGGAAGAGATCTTCAAGAACGACCGCCCGCAGTTCGAGGAGAAATGGGATAGCTTGAAACTATTCATCCAATATGGTATGTTGACTGATGAGAAGTTCTACGACCGTGCGGTTAAGTTCGCCTTATTCAAGGACGTCGAAGGCAAATACTTCACTTTCGAGGAATACAAGAACTTAATCAAGGACAACCAGACAGACAAAGAGGGTAACTTAATCTATCTGTATACCACCAATAAAGACGAGCAATACAGCTATATACAAGCCGCAAAGGACAAAGGTTACAGCGTCTTGGAAATGGACGGACAATTGGATGTACACTTGATCGGACAATTGGAGCAGAAGTTCGAGAAGAGCCGCTTCGTTCGTGTGGATAGCGATACGATCGATAACCTGATCCGCAAGGAAGACTCGAATAAGGTAACCTTGAGCGAGGAGCAGAAAACGGCCATGCAGGAAGTATTCAAGAGTCAGATGCCGAAATTGAACAAGACCGAGTTCTACGTAACATTCGAGGCATTGGGCGAAAACGCGAACCCTGTCATGTTGACACAAAGCGAGTATATGCGAAGAATGCGTGAGATGTCCGCTATGCAACCGGGTATGTCTTTCTATGGCGAGATGCCGGATAGCTTCAACTTCGTATTGAATACGGATCATCCGTTGATCAAGAAAGTATTAACTGAAGAGGAGCAAGCTTGCGACGAGAAGTTAAAACCGATCCTTAGCGATATCAAAGGATGGGAGGCTCGTCAAGCCGACTTACGTGAGGCTCAAAGCAAAAAGAAAGAAGATGAGATCACGGCGCAAGAGAAAGAGGATATGACCAACACCGACCATAAGCTGGATGAGCTTCGTGAGCAACGCAACCAAGTTCTGGCCGAGTACGCCGGCACGAACAAGACAGTTAGTCAGTTGATCGACCTTGCTTTGTTAGGAAACGGTATGCTGAAGGGAGAGGCCTTAAGCCAATTCATCAAACGTAGCGTAGAACTGATCGGATAAACCAATCCTCACATATATAAAAAACCGTTCCTTCTCGGGGGAACGGTTTTTTTAGTTTCAGCCCACGACATCCTCGACCACTTTCCGCAACCTATCCAAGCTCATCTCGCCAGATTGTCTCCACAAAGCCTCCCCTTTCCGTAGCAGGATAAAAGTAGGAATCGATTCCACCGTATACAAATCGGCAAGAGCGCTCTCCTCCTCGATATTGATTTGTACCACTTCTAATTTTCCTTTCTCCAATTCCTTGAACTCCTTCACGATCGGCATCATTTTCTGGCAATGAGGGCACCAATCCGCATAAAACTCAGCCATGACCAAAGCACCGGTCTCCATAACGGTCTTATTCCGCTCTTCCCTATTCAATTCTTTCTCTTTCATAACATCATCTGTTTTAATTGTATTGATAACTCAACAATACGAAAAAACAAAATGTTTATGTTTCTAAAGAAATACTTCTTACATTTGGAGAAGAAAAACAGATTGGGTTCATATGAGGAAAATAACCGTTATCATAGCCTTATTCCTTGCTGCCATTCAGATTGTTTCCGCCCAGAAAGTAGGGTTGGTACTCAGTGGCGGCGGTGCCAAAGGAGCGGCACATATCGGAGTGATCAAGGCGCTGGAAGAAAATAATATACCGATCGATTACATTACCGGTACCTCCATCGGGGCGATTATCGGTAGTTTATACGCCATGGGATATTCCCCCGAGGAGATGCTGGAGCTGATGCTTTCCAAGGAGTTCGCCTATTGGCAAACAGGTACGGTGGAGGAGCAATATACCTATTATTTCAAGGAGCCTTACCCGACCCCGGAATTCGCGCATTTCTCCATCGATATGTCCGATTCCCTACAGATCAAGGCTAGCTTCTTACCGCAAAGCTTGATCAATCCCATACAGATGAATCAGGCGTTCATGGCCTTGTTCTCGCAGGCGACGGCAAAGGCGGGGTGGAATTTCGACAACCTGTTTGTCCCTTTCCGTTGCGTGGCCTCGGATATATATACTAAAAAGCCGATCATCTTTAAGAATGGGGATCTGGGAGACGCCGTACGTGCCTCCATGACTTTCCCGTTTTTCTTCCAGCCCATATGGAAAGACAGTATTCCTTTATTCGATGGAGGTATCTACGATAATTTCCCGGTAGGCCCGATGAAAGACGCGTTCCACCCGGATTTCATTTTCGGATCGACGGTATCGGGAGGGAATAAAAAGCCTTCGGAGAATCCTTATAACCAGATCGAGACCATGATCATGCAAAAGACCGATTACGAGGTACCGGAGGAAGATGGCATGATGATTAAATTCAGTTTTCCCACCGTCTCCTTATTGGATTTCCAGAAAGGCAAGGAGCTTATGGACATCGGGTATAAACGTACCCTTTCCATGATCGACTCCATCAAGCAACGGGTTCCCCGGGAAGTGCCTTTAAATGAGGTTACCGAAAGAAGAAAAGCCTATAAAGAGAACCTTCCCCCGCTGATCTTCCGTAATATTTACGTGACGGGCGTATCCGAGGCCCAGCGTAAATACATAGAGGCCCAATTACACAGGGATATCAATAACGAATTCTCCATGGAAGAGTTCAAGCGGGCTTATTTCAAGATGCTGACCTATTCCAAGATTAGGGAAATCATGCCGCATGCCGTTTATAACCGGAAAGAGAAGAAATTCGATCTTTATCTGGACGTGAAGATGAAAGAAGAGATCACGGTTGGCTTCGGTGGAAACGTATCGTCTCATCAAGCGAATCAATTATACCTAGGATTGGGGTATCAATATCTGGGACGGTTCGCCGCCGACGTAAACTCGAACTTTCAAGTGGGTAACTCCTTTAGTGGTGTCATGTTGAGTGGCCGGATGTACCTGCAAACGCAAATCCCCACTTATTTAAATTGGCAAGGAGTCTTCTCGGACAAGAAATATACGGAAAGCCAATCCCTCTTTTATGAGGATATAGTGCCCGCCATGATTAAGCAGAAAGAACTGTACATGAAACTAAAATTAGGCTTCCCCTTTCTCAACCACGCGAAAGCGGAGATCGGGTTCGCCTACGGACGGCTGAACGATTTCTATTTGCAGAGCACCACGATACCTTTCCCGAACGCCTCTTTCGACCATAGCTGGTACGATTTATTCAGCGGTTCGTTAAGTATCGAGCAAAACTCACTCAACGCCAAACAATACCCGATAAGCGGAAAGCAGCAATTCCTAATCGCCCAATACGTAACCGGTACGGAGAAGTACACTCCATCCCCCACTTCCGCCACGACGGAAGCCCCGATTGGTCGCAAAGTGCATAGCTGGCTGCAACTGAAAGGGCGCTGGAACCAATACCAGACGCTGAGCAACCGTTTCAACTTAGGTTATTTGGCGGAAATGGTCATATCCAGCAAGAACCTCATGAATAACTATACGGCTAGCGTATTACAGGCCCCGGCGTTTACCCCGACACCCCATAGCGAGATTGTATTCAACGAGGCGTTCCGGGCGAACCAATATGTGGCTTTCGGGCTTTCCCCGATCTTGAAGTTAAGCAAGCTTCTGCACTTCCGGTTGGATATGTATGGCTTCGCTCCGCTCTATGAAATACAAAAGACGGTGCCGGAAAACAACCCATATGTCGGAATCCCGCATTATGGTAAGTTTTTGCACTCGTTTAATTATATGGGTGAAGCGGCGGTCGTATTGCAATTGCCATTCTTATGTATCAGTCTGTACGCCAACGGATACAGTTATCCGAAGGAGAATTTCAACTTTGGCTTAAACATTGGTTATCTGATCTTCAATCCAAAAATGTTAGATTAAATTCGCAAAAAAGTAGTCGAAACGTTTGCATATTTAAAACAAAAACGTACCTTTGCACTCGCAATCACGAAACAATGGCCGCGTAGCTCAACTGAATAGAGTAGCTGACTACGGATCAGCCGGTTACAGGTTTGAATCCTGTCGCGGTCACCATTCGAAGATAGCAATAGAATATATCTTGGCTCCTTAGCTCAACTGAATAGAGCATCTGACTACGGATCAGAAGGTTAAAGGTTTGAATCCTTTAGGAGTCACTTGAATATTCAAATTCATTTACAGATTGGCTCGCTAGCTCAACTGAATAGAGCATCTGACTACGGATCAGAAGGTTATAGGTTTGAATCCTATGCGAGTCACTTGAGAATCCTTATTTCATTCAGCGTCTTCGGAAGCAATGAAATAAGGATTTTTTCAATTTCTACCGGTCGTATCATTATTATTCATATATTGGCTCACCCGATAAATCAGGGGGAAAATTCTTTAATTCTATAGAAAATTTGCACCTTTGTACCATGAACAATCAAGGACTATTAGCATTGGCACAGTTGATTCTGCCATCAGAGATACTTTCA